>PUMX01000004.1 GCA_003552485.1 Candidatus Hydrogenedentota bacterium | reverse complement strand
TGCCTTTCGGCGCCGCCTCCCGCACGGCTATCGAACCGGCGGCCTGGAAGGCCAACTCGGACGAATCCACTTCGTGATAGGACCCATCCAGCAGAATCACCTTCACATCCACCATCGGGTATCCCGCCAGAATACCGCTCTCAAGGACCTCCCGGGCGCCTTTCTCGACAGCTGGAATAAACTCGCGCGGAATGCTACCGCCAACAATCTGATTCTCGAACACGAAGTGAGAACCGGGCTCACCGGGTTCGAGCGCGAGGACACAATGACCATACTGGCCCCGTCCACCTGACTGGCGAACAAACTTGCCCTCGGCCTCGCAACGCGTCCGCAACGTTTCGCGATACGCCACCATCGGGCGGCCGATATTTGCTTCTACCGTAAACTCACGCTTCATGCGGTCGCACAGTATGTCAAGGTGAAGTTCGCCCATGCCCGCGATAATCGTCTGGCCCGTTTCCTCGTCTTGCCGCACCCGGAACGTAGGGTCTTCTTCGCTGAGCTTGACCAGCGCATCAGACAGTTTGTCCTGGTCAGCGCGGGTTCGAGGCTCGATCGCCACATGCACCACCGGCTCGGGAAACGTAACCGTCCCCAACGCCACCGGCGCGTTAGGGGCGCACAATGTATCGCCGGTGGTAACCATCTTGGCCCCGATAACAGCGCCGATGTCACCCGCGCCCAACTCCTTGAGCTCGATGCGCTCATCGGCGTGCATCTCGAGCAAACGGCCAAGCCGTTCTTTCTTGCCCGTGCGCACGTTGAGCACCTGGTCGCCGGGTTTGAGCGAACCGCTGTAGACGCGAATAAAGGTCAATCGTCCCACGTGCGGGTCAGTAAGAATCTTAAACGCCAGCGCCGAAAACGGATCCTCATACGTCGGCCGGCGGGGTACTTCCACCGAACTATCCTTGGGATCGTGGCCAATCACTGCCCCGATATCCACCGGCGCGGGCAGGTAGTCCACCACCGCGTCCAACAGCAAACGCACGCCTTTGTTCTTCAGAGCTGTCCCGCACAACACGGGGCAAAGGTCCAACGAGATTGTGCCCTTGCGCAAAGCCGCGATCAGCTCCTCCGCGCCGACCTCTTCCTCGTGGATGTACTTCTCCATTATTCCGTCGTCAATGTCAGCGACGGCTTCAACCAGGTCATGGCGAACACTTTCCACCTCGTCCTGGTATTCGCTGGGCACCTCGCTCGCAATCATCTCGGTAGCGACGCCTTCGCCTTTCCAGGTTATGGCGCGCCGGCGAATCACGTCGATAACGCCGCCAAACGAGTCTTCTTCGCCCATGGGGACCTGAAGCACGACCGGCTGCGCCCCCAGCCGTTCATGAATACCTTTCACCGCTTGTTTAAAATTGGCGCCAACCCGGTCCATCTTGTTGATGAAAGCCACCCGCGGCACCTTGTACTTATCCGCCTGATGCCATACTGTTTCCGACTGTGGCTGCACGCCGGCAACCGCGCAGAAGACCGCCACGGCGCCGTCCAGCACACGCAGACTGCGCTCAACCTCGGCGGTGAAGTCAACGTGCCCCGGCGTATCAATGATATTGACCCGGCATCCATTCCACTCGCAGGCCGTGGCGGCGGAGGTAATGGTTATCCCCCGCTCCCGCTCTTGGGCCATGTAATCCATGGTGCTCGTGCCCTCGTGGGTTTCCCCCACCCGGTGCAGGCGGCCCGAGTAATACAAGACCCGTTCGGTCACAGTGGTCTTGCCGGCATCGATGTGGGCCATGATGCCTATGTTGCGCACTTTGTCGAGGGGATATCGACGACGAGACACGAGTCTTTCCTTATTCACTTCAAATCTTGAACTAATCGGCGCCGACATACGGCGCATGCAAACTACTTTTCCGGGGGTTTAGCCGGGTGGTTCGCCCGTCCGTCGCAGCTGAACGCCAGCTCAACAGACCGGCAACCGGTGGCCCTCCGCTCAACGGCTCCGCCCCACGCGCGAAACACCAAACCGCCGAGCGACGGCAAACTTCAACTTGAATCAAAGAATACTTCGGAGATAGCCGCTATCTGGCGGCCCCGTCCGCTGGCCAGGCCGCTACGGTTGCTGGCTAGAAGCGCAGGTGAGCAAAGGCTTTATTGGCCTCGGCCATCCGGTGCGTGTCATCTTTCCGCTTAACCGTGCTACCCTGATTGTTGTAGCAATCAAGTAGCTCGCCGGCCAGCCGTTCCGCCATGCTCTTCTCACTGCGCTTCCGAGCAAACTCAATGATCCAGCGAAAGGCGAGGGCTGTCCGAATCGCCGGCGCGATTTCCACCGGCACCTGATACGTGGCGCCACCGACGCGCCGCGACTTTACCTGCAGCAGCGGCTTGGCGTTATCCACAGCCGTCTCAAACACTTTCAGTTCGTTTTCGTTGGGCGCCCGCGTCCGAATGATATCGAGGGCGCCGTACACAATAGATTCCGCCACGCTCTTTTTACCCCACACCATCACGGTGTTAACGAATTTGGTAAGAAGCTGGCTCTTGTACTTGGGATCGGGCAGGGGCTGCCTCTTCGGAACTTCGCGTCGTCTTGGCATGATTAGTCGTGTTCCACCTAGCCCTGTTTCGGCTTCTTGACGCCGTATTTCGAACGGCTAACCCAACGGCCCGTATGTACTTTCTTGCCGCCCTCATCTTTGACCGCCGCCGAGCCCCCCATATCGCCGCCGGCGTCAAGCACGCCGCGGACAAGATGATAGCGCACACCCGGCAGATCCTTAACACGTCCCCCGCGGATCATTACTTGTGAGTGCTCTTGCAGGTTGTGCCCAATGCCTGGAATGTAGGCAGTCACCTCGTTGCCGTTCTTCAAGCGAACGCGGGCGACCTTGCGCAGGGCCGAGTTCGGCTTTTTCGGCGTCATTGTAAACACGCGCGTGCATGTGCCAGACGCTTGCGGACAGCCCTTGAGGGCCGGCGACTTCGTCTTGGTCAACTGCTTCTTACGGCAGTTGCGCACGAGCTGATTGATCGTAGGCAAAACCTCTCACTCCTCCTTAGTCGATGATTGAACAGGCAAAATAACAGGGCATGTTTCCACTGGCGCAGCGGCCCACAAGATTAACAAGAATACATGCCATTGTCAAGCGTTCTGACGAAAAACTTTAGCAATTGCCGCAAATTCCCTGCGCTGGCCTCAAATCACCCGTCCACGAGGCGCTCTCGAAGAGCCAGAAAACCTCACTCGCCCGGTAGCGCCCCGTTGCTTTATCGTAGCGCGCGCGCCATGCCTCCGGC
>PUMX01000053.1 GCA_003552485.1 Candidatus Hydrogenedentota bacterium | reverse complement strand
TTTATGGGATCTTTTCGCGCGTATTGGCGTATTTCCGCCATTGCGGTATACACGGCGTTCTGGTTCGTCTTGCGTCTATGTGTGCTGCCCACTCACTGGCTCCACCAGCCTCTGGCGGCCACGTTGCGCGGTTTCATCATGAGTTCCTGGGGCCGCGGCGTATTATGGCTCGCGGGCGTCCGGGTAAGCATAGAAGGCCAGCCGCCCCGGCGGCCCTTCTATCTGGTCGCCAATCATGTGTCTTTTCTCGACATCATCCTGTTCTGCGCTTACGCCGCTCCAGTGTTTGTGTCGAAGGCGGAGGTGCGCGACTGGGCGGTCATCGGATTCATCACGCGCAAAGTCAACACCATCTTTGTTGATCGGGAAAGCATCCGCGACACGCGGCGTGTGAATAACGAAATCGCCAAGGCGCTGGAAGATCGCTCCGGCGTTGTGATCTTCGCCGAGGGGGGCATCGGACCCGGCGTCGAGGTCGCTTCATTCAAGCCGGCATTGCTCGAACCGGCCGTGCAGGCTGGCGTGCCGGTCTATTATGCCGTGGTTACCTACCGTACCCCCGCTGGTTCTCCCAGCGCGCTCGATGCTGTCTACTGGCGAGGCGTTTCGTTGGCGGAGATTATGTTCCGGGTGCTGAGGCTGCCTCGCGTATACGCGCACCTGACGTTTGGCGCCGAGCCTGTTGTGGCCAACGACCGCAAGACGCTCGCCAGGGAGTTGCACGAGGCGGTGAGCCAACATTTTACGCCTTTGGAATGATGCATTGCTTTTTCGTCGACCGTCCTAACTTGATCAACCCATGCAAAGGCCAGTCTTTCTTACGGGCAAGAACACTGGCTAGCCTTTCCTTGGCAAGCCCAACGATATCGAACGCACGCTACCAGGGATTAACGGCGCCAAGCTCAGGTGTTATTTGTGTAAAGCTGGATCGCGCCGTGGAATGAAACAAGCGGCGCGGCTAAGTGATGAAGGCGTAGCCCGCCGACAATTGCGTCAATCGCCCGGTTGTTGTGCGCTTTTGCGAGTGAATGCGTTATTATAATGGAAATTGTCTCTCCGAATTCTGAGCACGTTTGAACCCGTCGAAACGGGGAGTATGGGAGCCGCGTCGCTTTATGCGTCAAGAAGAAATCCCGATCCGCCTTTCTCCTCAAGGTCGAACCGTGCATGTGCTGCCGGGCACGAAGGTGTTGGAAGCAGTGGCGCGCTCGGGGGTCACCGTCAACACGCCGTGCGGCGGCCAGGGTACCTGTGGCAAATGCCGGGTCAAGTTGCTGGCGGGGGAGACGGAGCCCACAGCCGCCGAAAAGACGGCGCTGACGGAGGCCGAGCTTGAAGTTGGCCTCGCGTTGGCCTGTCAGCGCATTATCTCCGGGCCCATGTCAGTCGAGACGCCGGAGAGTTCGTTGCTGGCGAGTTTTCACCAGATTCTCATGGGCGACCGGGATGCGCTCGACGCGGACGCCGAGCGCCCCGTGGTCAAGCGTTATCTCGAGTTGCCGCCGCCCAGCTTGGAGGATTGCATCCCCGATTTGGACCGCCTCCAACGCGAGACCGGCCCCCTCGATACGGACCTGGAAGTGCTGCAATCATTGCCGGGGCTGTTGCGGAAGTCGTCGTTTCGTGGCACGGCGGTGTTGGCCCACAGGCGGCTTATTGGCTGGGAGGCAGGCGACACTACGGCGTCCCTGCACGTGGCGGCCTTCGACATCGGCACCACCACGCTGGGCGGCGTGTTGCTTGACTTGCATCGCGGGCTCGAAGTAGCGAGCGCCTCGCAAATGAATCCCCAGACGGTCTACGGCGATGATGTGCTGGCGCGCATCCTGTATGCTCGCGATGGACGGAAAGCGCGGGAGGAAATGCAAGCCACGGTTGTTGCCGCGCTCAATGATCTGATCGAGAACCTCGCGGTTCAGGCGGGCATTGACGCAAGAGACATTTACGCCGTCACGTTTTCGGGCAACACCACCATGCAGCATTTGCTGCTTGGCATCGAACCCAACGCGCTCGGCGAGATCCCCTTCGCCGCCGGGACAAGCGGGAGCGTAACAACGCGGGCCGATGAACTCGGCATCGTCATTCATCCCCGGGGCCGCGCCTATGTGTTTCCGGCTATCGGCGGATTCGTGGGAGGCGATACGGTCGCGGGCATCCTGACGACAAAGCTTCACGAAAAGGACGAACCCAGCTTGCTGCTCGACATTGGCACGAACGGCGAGATTTGTTTGTGGAGCCGTGACACAGGTCTGTTCGGCGCGTCATGCGCCGCGGGACCCGCCTTCGAGGGCGCGCGCATTTCGCAAGGCATGCGAGCGACGACCGGCGCCATCGAGAAGGTCGTATTCGAGGATGGCGACATCCACTGCAATGTCATTGGCAATGCGGCGCCGGTGGGCGTTTGCGGGTCGGCGCTCATTGATGCGGCGGCCGAGTTGCTGCGCCTCGGCGTGATCGCGCCGCAGGGCTTGTTGGTCGGTCCGGACGATCTTCCCGAAGGCGCGCCAACGGCGATTCGCCGCCGCCTTATCGAGAGAGACGGCCGCACCGCCTTTGTGCTTGCGAGCGCCGAAGAGTCGGGGATGGACGACGAGGCGGTTACGCTTACCCAGAAAGATTTCGCCGAGTTGCAACTTGCCACGGCGGCGATTCGCGCGGGGATCACCATACTGCTCGAACGGGCGGGCCTGGAGCCCTCGGATCTCGCGTGGGTGTACGTCGCGGGCGGGTTTGGGAATTACATTCGGCGTAGCAACGCGCAACGCATTGGCCTGTTGCCCCGCGCGTTGCCCCGCGAGCGGATAGTGTCCGTGGGCAATACCTCGCTGGCGGGCGCCTGCCTGGCCGCGGCATCCACTGAGGCGCGGCGCCAGGCCGAAGCCGTGGCCCGGCAAACCAGACACGTTGAATTATCCCAGGATCCGGCGTTCCAGAATCTCTTCGTCGAAAGCATGTTCTTCCCAGACGAGGTGTCGCCTTGGGCCGGGGCGGCCGTAAAGTCGTAGGCCGGCGGGATTCACAAAATGCGCGCGGGCGGAGACGCGGCGCCGCTCGGAGGCAGGTTTTCGCCAGCGGCATCCCTGTTACAGAAAGCCTCTGGCGTCGATTATATATCCATGGATTCCGTCATCATCGTCGGTGATGTAGCTCATGCCGGGCCGCAGATACAATGTAGCCAGGGGTAGCGTGTCCTGTGGGGCTTGTGGCGGTTCAGGCTCCGTGGCTTCCTCGCCCGTTACAACTCCAATGCTCCA
>PUMX01000265.1 GCA_003552485.1 Candidatus Hydrogenedentota bacterium | reverse complement strand
CCTATAGGTAGAGGGCAACGACGGGTGGTATCATATCATTTCTGCTAAGCCAGTGTCCGCACGCGTATTTCCCTACGTTGCGCGGGAAATGGTGAGATGCGATGATACACCATCCGAGTTAGTGCGCGTACGCTTGGCGTACGGGCGATGCAAGCTAAAACCGGTAGCGAACCAGGAGGAATAACGCATGACAGTCCATCATCCAGAATCGAATTCCGCTCAGCGCTTGAACAAACTGAGCCGGCGGGAACTGTTGGCCTATTCGGCCGCTTTCGGGGCGAGTTTCGCTGCAGCGGGCGGCGTGGGCAGAGCCGCGCAGGCGCAGACACTGACCCCCAGGGACGCTCCAAACCCTGAGCGAGAGTACGACATGAAGAAGTCCATCAACCTGTGGGCGTTGCCCTATCCCGATGACATGTCCTTGGAGACCTGCTTCGACATCTGCGCAGACGCCGGGTTCGAGGGGGTGGAGGTCAACTACGACATCGAGGGCGAGCTGTCCCCTGAGGCGAGTGAGGACGAGTTGCGCGCCATCGGGGATATGGCGCGGGAGAAAGGCCTTGAAATCGCGGGCGTGTGCTCGTTCCTGTTCTGGCCCTACTCGCTCACGCACCAGGACCCGGAGACGCGGGAAGAAGGTATTGAACTCGCCAAGAAAATGGTGCGCGCGGCGCGTCTGCTGGGAACGGAGGAGCTGCTGGTGGTGCCTGGCGCCGTGTATGTCCCCTGGCTGCCCGATGAACCGCCCGTGCCCCACGACGTGGCCGACGAGCGGGCCAAGGACGCCGTGAGCCGTGTGCTGGAAGTGGCGCGGGAGGAAGAAGTGCATCTCAACATCGAGAACATCTTCACCAACGGCTTCCTCCACAGTCCCCAGGAGATCAACGGGTTTGTCGACTATTTTGACTCCGAGTACGTGCAAGTCCACTTCGACACGGGCAACATCATGCTCTACCATTTTCCGGAGCATTGGATTCCGATCTTGGGGGATCGCATCCGCCATGTGCATTTAAAGGAATACAGCAAGAACCTCCATGAGTTTAACCTGAACGCCTTCCGCACTCTGCTCGATGGCACCACAAACTGGCCCGCAGTCCTGGACGCCTTGGAGGAGGTGGGATACACGGGGTACTTGACCTTTGAGTACTTCAACCCGTTCCCGCATCATCCGGAAGCGATCGCGTACCACACCTCCGACGCCCTGGATCGGATGCTTGGTCGTAAGGGATAACCGTAGGGCAGCCGGGGTATCGTCTGTAAGCAGCAGCGAGCGGACAATAACCCTCCAATAGCAGGGGCGTCCTGGGCGCTTTTCGGCCTGGGACGCCATCCTTACATCATGACCAAGGAACGTCTCGACACATTGGTGCAACGCCAGACCGGTCTTAGCCGGTCCCAGGCTCAAGGCCTCATCAATACAGGCAAAGTGTACGATGCCCAGGGGCGGAAGTTGGACAAGGCCGGGCTTCGCGTGGACGAAACGGCCGTCCTAGAGATCCGGCAGGACGAGATGCGCTATGTCAGCCGGGGCGGCTACAAGCTGGAGGCGGCTCTCGATCACTTTGCCATCGACGTGACGAGGCGCATCGCTATCGACGCGGGCGCCTCGACGGGGGGGTTCACGGATTGCCTGCTTCAGCGCGGCGCAGCGCGTGTCTACGCCGTGGATGTGGGCTATGGCCAGCTAGCGTGGGGTCTTCGCCAAGACGACCGTGTTTACGTCATGGATCGCACCAATATCCGCCATCTCACACCGGATCGCCTCCCCGAATGTCCGGACTTCTTCACGATTGATTGCTCTTTCATCAGCCTGCGCTTGGTGCTTTCGCCGCTGGCCGCGTTGCTGGCGCCGGGAGCCGCTGGGGTGGCGCTCATAAAGCCTCAGTTCGAGGCGGGCAGGGAGGATGTGGGCAAAGGGGGGGTGGTGCGCGATCCCGCCATTCATGAGCGCGTCATCGCGGAGTTCCGGGAAGGGGCGGTGGAGATGGGATTCCCCGGCGCGGATGTGATACCGTCTCCCATAGTGGGGCCGGCGGGAAATCGGGAGTTCTTGGCGTTTTTGCCCCGCTTTATTCCCCCGTCAAGCCAAGAGACTCCGTGACATAACCGAACCACGGCGCAAACCACCCATGTTGGAAGTGCTTCGCATCCAAAATTACGCCCTCATTGACGAAATCGAGGTAGAGTTCGCCCCTGGCTTTAATGTACTCACTGGGGAAACCGGGGCGGGCAAATCGATCATCGTGGGCGCCCTCAACCTCATCCTTGGCGCCCGGGCATCCAGCGGCGCGGTCCGTGAAGGGGCCAAGCGCGCCGAGGCGGAGGCGGTGTTCCGTGTCCCCGAACCTTCTCCCCGTTTGCAGCGCATCCTTGAAGAGCGGGAGCTGGAATTGGACGAGGGCGCGCTTGTGCTGGCCCGCCGGGTGTCCAGCGATGGGCGCAGCCGCGCGTATGCCTGTGGCGGGCTCGTGCCTGCTTCTGTTCTGGCGGAGATCGGGGACGAATTGGTCGACCTGCATGGCCAGCACGAACATCAGTCCCTGCTCCAAGTGGATCGCCAACTCGAGTTGCTCGATGTCTATGCGGGCACGGAAACTGACGCGGCGGAGGTGGCGCGTGGCGTGGGAGAACTGCATCAGCTCGATCGGCAGATCGCTGAATTCGAGGCAAGCGGCCGGGAACAAGCCCGCCGCTTGGAGTTCTTGCGCTACGAGGTCAACGAGATTGACGACGCCGCGCTGGAACCCGGAGAAGAGGAGCGGCTTCAAGCGCGGCGAAATCGGGTGGCCAACGCCGAGCGCATCCATACGGCCGCCGCCGCGGCGTACACTGCCCTGTACGAAGAAGAGGGGACTGCGGCCAGCGATGTGATCGGCCGGGCCGTGCGCGAACTCGAAGCGGTGGCCGAGGTGGATCCCGAAATCCAGCAAGCGGTCAATCAGCTCAACGATATCCGGGCCAGCCTGGACGAAACGGCCCAGGATGTGCGCCGCCTCTCCGAGTCCATTGAATTTGATCCCCAAGAATTGGACGAGCTGAACCAGCGCTGGGATCTCATCCGCGGGCTCAAGCGCAAGTATGGCGACACGATTGACGCTATATTGGCGTACCGTGACGAAGCGGCCGCCACGATTTCCCGGTTCGAGAACCGCGACGCGGAGCTGGAGGCCTTGCACGCCACGCGCAACGAAACCCATGCCCGCCTCATGAAACAGGCGGGGACGCTGTCGAAAGCCCGCCGCCAAGCCGCCCGCAAGCT
>PUMX01000229.1 GCA_003552485.1 Candidatus Hydrogenedentota bacterium | reverse complement strand
GTCTATGTGCGTTTGTTGGCGACTACGCTTCGCTGAGATCTCGCGCCACATCCGTCTGATACGCCTGCCAGGCCGGAAGGATGCCAGCCAATACGCCCACCACCGCCACGGCGGCGAAAGCAGTCAGCATATCCGTAGTGGGAACGCCAAACGCATCAATAATCAAACCGTAGTACCAGAGCAGTTGAAGGCCAACGCCCCACGTCACGATATTACCGACGACCCAGCCGGCGCCAATGCCCAGCACCGTCACAAGAAACGCCTCGATCAGCACGCTGCCGACAATTTCCGGTGCAGATGCCCCCAGCGCCCGCATGATGGCGAGGTCGCGTTTGCGTTGAATGATCGACAGATACAGCCCAATGAGGATCGACAGGGCCGAGACGACAACCACCAAGTATCCAATGGTTAACAACACTGCCTGGGCGGTTCCAAGGAAATTGTCATAGAGGTCGCGGATTTCCATGATCGGCACAGCCGCCATGGCGGGTAACTCCCGGTTGACCCAACCCCGGAACGTAAACCGGTCCGCCGGCGACTTCAGGCTGACCAGCACCGCCGTTACCTCGTCGGCCCCTAGATCAGCGGCGTCCCCCATGGGATCGGCCGGCGCAACATCCGGTCGATCTTCGTCCGGTGCATGATCGTGTGCGTGACCGTGTTCATGGTGGTGTCCATGCTCATGGTTATGGTTATGCTCGTGGTTATGCTCATGCTCGTGCTCATCGTCATGGTGATGGTCATGGTCATGGTCATGTACCAACCATACGGATTCGAGACTTGTGTAGATGCCGCGGTCGTTAGGCGTCCCCGACGTCTCGAGGATCCCCACGACTTCGTAGGGATGGTCGTCGTGCACGTGGGCGAACTCCTCGGGCATGTCCATGAATCCGTGGACACCGACGAACCTGTCGCCGATCTCGAGCCCGGCCCGGCGCGCAACCGTGGCCCCCAGCACTGCCTCGAAGTTGTCCTCGAAGAACCGGCCTTCCGCGATACTGAAGGTAGTTCGCAGTTCGCCGGTTACCGGATGAGTCCACTCGTAGTCAAAGATATCCCTTGATACCCCCACGATCCGGAAACCCTGGAACGTATCGCCCAAGCCAATGGGGAAGGCCATGTCTACGTCGTCATGATCGCGCACTTGTTCGTACACCTCGTATGAGATGTTGCCCGTCGGCACATCCATGAGATATACCGAACTCATCACCATTTGAAGGGGGCTTCCCGGCGCGCCGACAACCATGTCATAAATGTGGCCTTCCTCTTCGAAACGCTTGCGCGTTTCCTCGCGCAGGGTAAGCACGGCCGTAATCAGGGCCACGCCTAACGCCACCGACGCAATCGTGAGACTCGTTGTCAAGCGGCGGTTCCAAAGATACTGCCATGCAATGAACCAAAGACTCATGATTCCGTTTCCTTTATCAAGCCAGAACAATCAAACTGTTCTTCCAATTGCGCGGCGATCGACTGTTCATGCGTCACAAGCAATAGGGTCACGCCTTCCTCCCTGCACAACTCAAGGAGAAGATCCATCACCACCGTCGAAGTTTTCGGGTCAAGGCTGCCGGTCGGTTCGTCCGCCACCACAATACGTTGTTTGTTCGCCAAGGCCCGGGCGATTGCCACCCGTTGGCGTTCGCCCACGCTCATCGTCGCGGGTTTGCTGTGCAGCCGATGCTTGAGCCCCACGCGATCCAACAACTCCGTGGCGCGCGGGCGCCATTCCGCCGATGGGCGCGTGTCGCTGAACCGCATTCCCAGCATTACGTTATGCAGCGCGGAGAACGGCATCAGCAGATTGAACGTTTGGAAGATGAAACCAAAGCGCTCGCCCCGGAAACGGTCCAGACGCCCCTCGCTCAGCTCCGTTATGTCCGCGCCTTCAACCTCAATCCGGCCGCTGTCTGGACGAAGCAGCCCGGAAATCAGGTTGAGCAGCGTCGATTTACCGCAACCGCTTGGGCCCCAAAGCGCCATCTGGACCCCTGCAGGCGCCGAGAAGGCGTCACAAACGAACTCCACGCCCGGCCCCAGCCGGCGTCGGCACTGTTCCACTACCACCATGTTTTCGCTCATTGCTACCCTCGCTTTGTCCTGCTTACGCGTATGGGAGTCTCACGTTGTTCGTGCATAATTCGAAGCGTAGTTTACATGCTTCATCAGGCGGCTTCTACCGTTAACCGATCAACCCGCTTTGCCGCGAACACCAAGGAGAGCGCCGCTTCATTGGGACGTTGCGCATGCATGTTTCAACATACCACACGCTTACAACGGCGTACCGCTGTTTATTGAGAATATACTCGCATAAAGGCGCCAAGGTTGGCAAATGGCCCGGCGGCGACCTGCGTCACCGTGTAAGAATTCGCCCGAGCCTAGCTGGCGATTTTGGGCGTAGTATTTTGTTGATCTGCTCTAATCAGTTACACTACGGTTTCGTTATTCCTGGCGCAGGCGGCGGAGTAAGACGCGTTCGATACAATACCGCCCCCGGGCGCGGAGACAATTTGGAATTGGCAAGCACAAGGAAACAACCATAATGAGAGGCCTTACGCTATTACTGTGTGTGGCGGCGGCGTTGACCGTCCATGGCGAACCGTCAATATATTTAGGGGAAGAGGCATCTTCGATGGAGCGCGACGCCGCCCACGAGTTGCAACGCCATATCTACGCGGTAACGGGCGACGTGTTGCCTGTTACAAGCACTGAGGCGGTGCTTGGCGGCGCGGAAGGTTTCGTACTCGGGACTCGGGACACGCTGCCGCGTATGGCCGCGGATTGGCCTTTTGGTTTAGATGAACCGGAACACGACGGCTACATCTTGCGGGGCGTGGCCGACGGCTTGGTGATCGTGGGGGCGCCGTCCCCCGAAGGCGTGCGTAACGGCGTTTATGGGCTTTTGGAAGAACTGGGTTTCGGTTTCTACTTGGGCGGAGACGCTTACCCGGAGCCCGTTCGCGGTTTTGCCCGCCTCGAAATCCCCTCGCTGGAGCAATCACGTTCCCCCGCCTTTGCCGTGCGTGGCGCGCTGCCCTGGCACACGCGTTTTACGGGACCGGTAGCGTGGGAACTCGAGGACTACAAAGCCTACATCGATCAACTGGCGCGAATGCGCCTGAATTTCGTGGGGTTCCGCATTCAGGATGATCAACCGTTCGCCGCGTTCGAGCACGACGGCGAGCTGGCGGCGGGCGAACCGTTGCCCAACACCAGCCAATCCCGGTGGGATACGCCGGCAATGGAGACCAGCGCGTACCTTGCCGGAACCGGTATGTATTTCGCTCGTGAGCATTTCGGGCCGGAAAGCTCATTTGCATTGGGCCGCGCCGAAAGCATTCGGCAAGCACAAGAGGATCTGCGCCAGGCGATCCGTTACGCCCGCGGCCGCGGAATGCATGTGTGCGTCGGTTTCGAGGTGCGCGGCGATGCGCTGGATCCCAGCGTTCAGGAGCGCACCGAATCGCGTTTGCTGGCATTGCTCGACACCTATCCCGAGATTGACTACGTGTGGATTTGGCAGCAAGAAGGGCTGGCGGCTCACCGGGCCACGGTATTGCCCGACTACCGGAGTCCATGGCGCAGTTATACCCAACATCTTCAGGCGGCGTTGCAACCGATTGCTGGGGACCGGCGCCGTGCTGAAGCGGCCCGCGTCACCCTGCTCGCCCACCAAGCCCGCGAGGTCGTTCAGGCTGTCCGCCCTGACGTGGGCCTGGCGGTAAGTGGATGGGGCGGAGATGAATGGCTGCATTTCACCGATTTTTTCCCGGCCCTGGACGAGACTCTTCCGGGCGATACGGCCTTTTCCGCGCTCGACAATGTTCCTATCAGGGACATAATTAGCAACGGGTTCGAGCAACTTCGCCCCGAGCGCGAACGTTGGCCCATCATTTGGTGGGAACTCCAGTCCGATCGATGGATTCCGGGCGCGCATCTCGATACGTTGGCCACGGCGGTCCGGGACGCCGCCGACAAGAACGTGCAGGGCTTGCTTGGCGTCCATTGGCGCACTCGGCCGATCGAGGAGAACGCGGGATACGCCGCGAGCTTGGCGTGGGACCTTGATCTGACGCCAGATGAGTTTATGCGCCGGCGCGCGGCGCATCTTTTCGGCGAGGAACACGCCGAAGACATGGCGGATATTCTCATAGAACTGGAAACCATCGGCGCCGAATGGTCTAGTCCTCATGACGGCCTCCCGGGCGGGTCTTTCGAGTGGACGCCCGCCAGCCCGGAGATGAGGGAGCGACTGATCGCTCTGCGCGATACCGTCGAAGAGATGCTGCCCGCCGAGACGCAGTACCCCGCATTCGTGCCGGAATTTCTCACCGACCTGACGCGTCGGGTGCTCATGCAACCCATGGACTGGACGCGTCTGACGCGCGTCATATGGCCGCTGGAATTCGCCGCGCCACGCGAAGATGCTCTGCAGGATCTCTACCGCGAGTTGCACTTCTTGATTTCGATGGATGACGCCATGCAGAGGCTTGAAGTGGACGGCTTACTCGATGCGGCCACGGAAACCGGAGATCCCGAGGCGCTTGCGGAACTGCTGCAGGAGTCCCAATTGCCGGATGCGTTACACGCCTACGCGCAGCGTATTCGGAGCAAGGGTGAACTCGGCGTGCTGGCTACCCTGAACGCGAAGCTTCGGGAGAGGATGGGCGACCACAACGGTCTCGATCAGGCCTCCCTCGATGCGCTCACGCGGATTCCCGATGGATACGCCATTCAGCCCAGCCTGCTCGTGCTGCCGGATCAGGTCATCGCCCTAGGACTTGAAGAGCCTGACCTGTCAATTGTCATGCGTTACCGCAAGCTGGGCGAAGAGGATTATGAGCAGCACACGCTTCCGCATTGGGGCCAGAATAGTTACAGGCGAACAATGCCGGAAGGACTTGAACGCCCCGCGAACATCGAGTATGGGTTTGAAGTCCAGGCGGACGGCCGAACCGTTCTCGCCTGGCCCGAAGGCTTTCCCGACCGTGTGAAGACCAAGAGCCTTTTCCGCGCTGAAACGGCGCCGCCCGCAGCCGCGCCCGAATACCGTCCCGATGATGCCGAACCCAACGTTACGGCCGCCGTGGACGCAGAGCGGTATGCCGTGGATTTGTCGTGCGAACACCCGCCTGGCACGCACGCGACGGTCTTTCGCAACGGCGAGGAACTAGGCTCGACATACGTCGGCTGGTGGCGCGACACGGAAGCGCAATCGGAGGCCGAGGCCTCATACCGGGTCCGCTTTCGCCCGATTGCCGGTGGAGATGCTTTCACGGCCGAAACTATGCTAGACATCCCGCGCCTGCCCTTGCCCGAGCCGCCCGAGGTCGTGCGGGCGCAGACGCGCGGCAACCGTATCATTCTGGGCTGGGATAGCAACAGCCCGGCGGCGGCTGAGTATCTCATTGGGAAATATGATGAGGATCATTCGTTTATCGGCGAAGCGACCGTACCCGCTGATTATGGACATTACCTCAACTATGCGGACCGGGTCGCCGGCGGCGATGTACACATATACGAAGTGGCGGCCGTGGCGCCTGACGGCCGCGTGGGTCCGTCGGCCAGCCGTGTAGGGGTCCGCGCCAGCACCGAGCCGCTACAACCACGCCTGCGGTTGTCGTTTCGCGATGAAGAGGAAATGCTCCGGGGCATGGCCGAGGTGGCCGAAAGCGCCCTCGCCTTGGGCGGGACCGGCTGGGCGGAGCTTCCGCCACAATCGGCTTGGGACCCTGGGCACTCCTTGTCGCTGTCGGTTTGGTTCAAACCCGAGCGTCTCGACGGCATGCCGGTGTTGATATGTAAGGGACGCTGGGAAGAAGCCGGCTATTTTGTCCAGGTGTTCGACAGACAGGTGCGGTTTTATATGGCGGGCGTGGACACGCTTGACGCTGGCCGTATCGAACCTGGCGAATGGCAACATATCGTATGCACCTACGGTTTTGGCGAAATGCGGATCTACATCAATGGCGAACTCGTAGGCCGCAACAGCGTTACCGGCCGGCCGCGCCCCGCTGAAACCCCTCTTCTGCTGGGCCGGTATGAAAGCCCGGAGGACGTGTATTTTGTCCATGGCTACATGGACGACATTCGCATTTATGACGTGGCGCTGACTGGGCAAGAGGTTCGAGAGGTTTACCAGGACATGCCGCCTGAATAGCAACCCCGCTCGACCGGCGGCTAGGAAATGTGAAAAACAAACATTCTGGAGCCGCCGGTCAGCCTAGGATAGGAACGCGCCTACCGTCCTTTTGCACACGGCGCATTCATCGGGCGATCGCAGCGTCGTGACTCGCACGGATGCTGTTCAATGCGCCTGTCAGCGTCCTAGAAGGATTCGTGGCACCCATGCAAAAAGCTCCCATCACAATCTTTGCCTATGGAACACTGCTCGACGCCGCAGTCCAAGACCGTATCGTCGGCCGGCGAGTGGCCGGCCGTGACGATATTTTGCCAGGCTACCGGCAGACTCGGGTGACGATTGCGGGGCAGCAGTATCCCAATGTTATTCAGGACAGCGAATCGGCAGTTTCCGGCCAACTGTTCGAGATTACCGAGGAAGAACTCGAACGAATCGACGCCTACGAAACCGACGCCTACCACCGCTTTCAGGCGCAGCTCGCAAGTGGCAGGCGGGCATGGGTGTGGCAGGCGTAACCTCGGGCGACGCCTTGTTCTGTCGCCGCCCCTGGAACTTCTTCCGCCTTCGAGGCATAATAAATAGGTGGAGGATGCTATTACAGCGGCATCAGTATCCCCTTACCTACTCGAGCATCTCGCGAAGTGCGCACAAGCAAAAAGGAGGGTCTCCAATGAAATCGACTGGATGCAATGCAATGCGGTGTGTTGCTGGGTCGAGGGCTGCGCGCGCCCTCGCGATGGGTTTTCTCTCAGTGGTGTTTCTGGGAGTGCAAGCGGTTGCGGACACGGGCGTGTCGGAAGAATCGCTTCCGAGTCCCGAGGCCGCGCCCTTTCTTGCTGGCGCGCCGCTGAACCCGCCCGAATCCGAGGACATGAATCCATCTGGCTTGCGTGCGGAGCCCGCACAGCTCACGTTTCGGACTCGTGACGCCGAAGGCCGGGTGCAAATACTGCGGAACGGCGAGCCCGTACCCGGCGACCAGATAAGCGATGTGCGCGCGCTTGTCGGACGCAGCAATTACAGCCACATGTTCAGATTTCGAGTGTCCGACGAAGAGCCTGGAACGCTCGTGATTAGCGGTCATCCGCAGAACCTCGAGATCGGCGTGTATGACGTGCATTTCCGCGTGGGCGGCGACGAGAGCCATGTACGAGTGCGCGCGCCGTTGGATCAAGAGCCCGACTCACTGGAGCGTCAAGCGGAGCAGCGCGCGATCACTATCCGGGAGCTGCTGCGTGAGAAAGGGTTAACTCAACGTCTGGAACGAGGAGAAATTCGGATCCGTATGCCCGAGCACTTTCATGAAGGGCAGGTCATGCGGATCGCGCTTGACGATAGTCCAGGCCGGCATTTTCGATGGATGATCAATGGGGACGTGGTGTTGGAAGGCGAGAACGCCAACGTGTTATCCCACGCCCTGACCGAGCCGGGCGCTCATACGCTGCGGGTCGAAGAATTGAGCAACGGTAATGTTCTGGCGCAATGGGAGGGCGAGTTCCGCGTTGTGCCGGAAGAGCCGATTGAGTGGACAATTCGCGAAAATCAGCCCGTAGAACTGCCCGCCCCGGAGGGCTTCGAGGAATACACTTGGCGTATCGATGGCGTCGAGGCGCAAGAAGGGCCTGTGTTTGAATACACCTTCGATGAGCCCGGGGCTTATACCGTCGAGTGTGTAGCGCGTGAACCCGAAGAAGACGTCAGGCGGGCGCTGCGCCGCGTGACGTGGGAGATTACCGTCGAGCCTCGGCAATAAGCTCGCCGAACGATTTCATCATGGCCCTTGGCGGACTGCTGCCAGCCCGCCAAGGGCGCCCGTATCCAGGAGCCTGGCCGCCGCTTTAGGGGCAGCCAGTATCCGTGTGAACGGGGCTGGAGGAAGGCGAGCCAAGCGGACAGCTATCCCGCCCGATTAAAGGGGGTCGTTCATGCCGACAAGCCGTTACAAACACCTGCCCGCCATCCTCGACGTCGTAATCAACCTGCACCCGCAGTCCATTCTCGATGTTGGTGCAGGATTCGGCAAATGGGGCCAGCTCTTTCGTGAATATACGGATATCGCCGCAGTGGAAGAAGAACCTCAGCGGTATGACAAAGCTTGTTGGCAGGTGCGCATAGACGCCATCGAAGGATTTCCAGACTACCTTACGCCCGCCCACCATTACCTCTACAATAACGTGTATGTTGGGGATATGTGCTCGCTTATCCCGGAGTTGGATTGTTACGACATCATCTTTCTTGGGGATGTTATTGAGCACGTAGACCACGAGCATGGGGAGACGTTGTTACGCGCGTGCCTATAGCGCGCCAACGAGTTGGTGCTCATTACCACCCCGGCCCGTGCTGGCCCCCAGGCCCCAGTGTGCGGCAACACGCTGGAGAAGCATCGCAGCGCATGGACCTACCGCGACTTCGAAACGATGGCCCCGGCGATGACCATCATCATTCACGGTAAGCTCATGGCGCTTCTGTTCCCTTCTCGCGATGCGGAATCACGGGCGAAAGGGATGCTGCCAGGCCGCGTTCAGCCTGGGATCCGGCAAGCCATAAAGAAGCGGATTGTGACGGGTCTGCTGCCGATGAAGAGGTGACTACGGAGAGACTTCCCCCGAAACCGGATCGTAATTCCAATCCCTTCCGTAGTAGGGGTGATCCGGAATAAAGCCGATGTCGCGTTTCCTGACCATTTCATCAAGTTCTTCGGGATAGCGGCCGTGCGCTTCCTTGAACCGACGCAGATCTGCACGAATCCGGTTCATGCGGCGCTCCACGGCATCGTCCAATAGAACGGTGTTCTGAACCTCGCCGTCAGGCGCAATGAGATAACTGCCACCCAGCGGATCCCGCGGCTTCTGATCGATGTGTCCCGTTCGCACGAGTTCATCAAATCCACTGGGCAGACGGCCGGTTTTTGCTTCAAACTGCTCGACGGCGCCAGTTAGCGCCGAGCAAGTCTCTCGAATGCCGAGTTCATCCAGTTTGCGTTGCGCCAGCTCACGCATGAAATCATCCCTAGCGGTCTCGAGCGTATCCATCCACATCGCGCGCTCGATCTCGGGCAGGTTGTGCTGGAGCTGGATATTCTGGGCAAACGTGGTGACATGCTGGGGGGCCTTGCCCGTTGCCACTGCCATGGCGAGATAACGTGCGCCGTGACGCGCCGAGTCCGGCTGATCGCGCCGGTTAAGCAAATAGACCATGGCGATCTCGAGGGGCAGTTCCCAGGCATGGGGATTGTTAAGCATGCCCTTCCGCATCAGTTCAATGCTCGCATCATCGTCGGCCTCGAGCGCGGCGAGGAATATGCCGCCATACCGGTACACATCGACAAAATGCGGATCGAGCCGCGTAATGGTATGGCACATGTGGTTTAACCACTCGAGCTTGCGCCCTTCGCCAAAGGTCTCGGTGGTGTACTGGATACAGCGCAACCAGAGCAGGCTCGCGACAACGCTGCTCATGCCGCCGGTGAAGTGTTGAAGAAGCTGTTCGTTGGGGAGATACAGCAGCTCTTCGTCAAACTGCGCGTCGCGCATCGCGTCGATGCGCTGCTGAGCGCCGTAGTTCACGCTTAGGCCAAGCGCCAACACCAGCGGAAGGATGATTGCCCAGCGGACTATCATACGTCCTTGTCCTCGAAGGCCAACGCTGCTAACACCAATAACATGCCCGTGTAGACGGTACCATAGGCCAGCGCCCACAGGACATAACCGGGCTCGACGGGCATGCTGTTCGCGGCAAGATCCCGAATGTTGAAGTTGGAGAGGTTCGGCAGTACGTAATAGGCGAATTCCATCACGGCCTTTGTGGGTGTGCCATCGAAATGCGCAGGCAGGTCGGCGAGGATCTCGGTCGCGTGACCGACGACGTAAGCCGAAAACACAATAATCGCCCCCAGAATTGGCGAGGTTACGCTCGATAGCAATACCGCCAGCGCCGTGATGAGCAACAATTGCCAGTAGATAAGCAGCGCGGCCCAAAAGAACACGGCGTCCAGCGTTCCGCCTAGTGTCCAAATATAGACCGCGGCGACGAGGGTCATGATAACGGTTACAAGCGCAAGTAGAGCGGCGAGACCAAGATACTTGCCCAAGACAAATTCAAACCGACACATGGGCCGGCAGATGATGGTGTATATAGTTCGCTTGTCGATTTCCTTGTAGACGAGATTGGTGCCCACGAAGATCGCTATGAGCACGCCAAAGACTGAGATGGCCGCCAGCGAGATATCCTTGATGATCTTGATGTCCTGGCCGATGCTGATCCAGCCCAGCGCTTTTGAACCGAAGATAGCCACCGCCGCGAAGAACAGCAATACGTAAAGGACCTTGTCGCGTACAGCCTCGCGAAATGTATTTTGAGCGACCGCCAGAATCCTCATGCCGGGGCCTCCACTTGCTGTTGCATGAAGAAATCCTCCAGGGATTCTTTAATGGGTGTGAACTCGACCAGTCCTCCTCCATGTCTTCGCACGGCTTCGGCCAGCTCGTTGGCGCGTTCCAGGTTGTCCGCGCTGAAATGGTGGCCCGCTTCCGAATGCCGGATATAGCCGCCCAGCGCTTTCAGCGCCTCGACCGCCGTATCATCGAGTCCCGCCGCGACGATCTCGACCCGGTGGATGTGGCCGGTGAGCAACTCGCTGATGGGGCCATTTGCCCGCAGCTTGCCCTGCACCAGTACGCCCACGCGATCGCAGATTTGCTCGACGTCCCCGAGCACGTGACTGCTGAAGAACAGTGTCTTGCCCTCGTCGCGCAGTCGCAGGATCAGTTCGCGAATGTGGCGGCGTCCCAGGGGATCGAGACCGCTCATGGGTTCGTCCAGAATCAGAAGCCGGGGATTGCCGACCAGGGCCACGGCGAATCCGAGCCGTTGTCGCATGCCCTTCGAAAATCCGCGCACCCGCTGATGCGCGATCTCGCGCAAATCCAGCAAGTCCGAAAGCTTGTCCCACTCGGCTTCCCGTTCACGCCGCCCAAGTCCATGAAGCTTTCCATAGAAGTCCAGGGTTTCCTTGGGCGTAAGGTATTCGTAAAAGTAAGGATTCTCCGGCAGGTAACCCACGTGCCGTCGAGCGCTACGCGACCGTGCTTCTTCACCGAAGATCGAGGCCGACCCGCGGCTTGGCTTGAGCAGGCTGCAGAGGATTTTTATGCCTGTGGTCTTGCCCGCGCCATTTCGGCCGAGAAAGCCAAACACCTCATTGGGGCTAATCGTCAGATCAAGTCCATCCAGGGCGGGCGCGCCTTGGCGGCCTAGATGACAGCGGTAAATCTTGCTGAGATCCCGTGTTACCAGCGCTTTCATGGTGTCCCTTGATAACCTACTGTGTAAACCGCCGTGAACGAAGCGGGAGATAAGACAATGCTTATTGCGGCGCGATATGCGCTCCATTTACGTATTTCTGTCGGCGGTTTTTCCCCGATACTTTAGTGGTTCAGGAAGTAGCCGCTTGGCGACAGCGTCCCGCTTTTGCTCTATGCGCGCCGATTGTCGCCAGTGCTCGCCTTGATCTGACGTTGAACCGGCGTCCGTACGGGTGTAGAATGCAACCTTCCTATCTGCGACATCTGCGTTTTTTGTCTCCCAATAATTACGAACAAGCTGTTGGCATGAAAGGACAGTGACTATTTCCATGCAGACCGCTGAGCGACTGAAGAAGATTCCCCCATATCTGTTCGCCACATTGCGCAACAAGATTAACGACGCCAAGGCCCGGGGCATCGATGTGATAAGCCTGGCCATCGGGGACCCCGTCGATGGTTCCCCCCAACCGGTTATTGACGCGCTGGCGCAAGCTGCGCAGGATCCGGAAAACCACCGGTACCCCACCGATGAGGAGTGGGGGATGCTGGCCTTCCGCCAATCCGTGGCGCGCTGGTATCAGCGGCGTTACAACGTTGAACTGAGCCCGGACAATGAAATCATCGCGTTAATCGGCGCAAAGGAGGGTTGCCACCATTTCGCTTTGGGGGTGGTCAACCCCGGCGACACGGTGCTGGTGACTGATCCCGGTTATCCCGGATACCGGCCGAGCATCTGGTTCGCAGGCGGCGAGCCCTATTCGGTCCCGATGCTCGAGAAGAATGGATATCTGCCTGATCTGACTAGTATCCCAAGCGACGTGGCGCGGAAATCGGCCGCTTTTTTCTTGAATTACCCCAATAACCCAACGGGCGCGGTAGCCACCCGCCCGTTTCTCGATGATTTGGTTGCTTTCGCACGGGACCACGACATTGCGATATGCTATGACAATCCCTATGGGGACATTGTGTTCGGCGCCGAGCGTCTCAGTTTCCTGAACGCGCCTGGAGCCAAAGAAGTGGGTGTAGAGCTCAATTCGCTTTCCAAGCCGTACAACATGACCGGTTGGCGCATTGGAATGGCCTGTGGTAATCCAGACCTTGTCGGCGCCATAGCCAAAGTGAAATCGAACACGGATTCCGGCGTTTTTAACGCGATCCAGTATGCTGGCATCGAAGCCCTTGATAACGGCGACGGGTTCACTGAGCAGATGTTGGCCCTCTATGGCCGGCGGCGCGAACGTCTCCTGGAGGCGCTTAAGCAATTGGGCTGGGAAAAAGAACCGCCCCCAGGCACATTCTACGTGTGGTTGCCGACGCCGGAGGGCTACGATTCAGCCGCTTTTTGCGACTACCTGCTGGAGACCTGCGCGGTGGTTGCAGCGCCGGGCGCGGCTTATGGCGAAAATGGCGAGGGGTATATTCGATTGTCTCTTACTGTGCCTGATGAACGGCTGGATGAAGCGATCAGTCGTATGACCAAACACCTTTCCCGCTTTCGGTTCCCTGGGTGAATGCTGATAGGGTAAAATACAAGGCATTCACGCCATAACGAAGTTCTATCAAGACGCATCTTGGAGGCCCCAACCATGCGCTGGGGCCTCCGGTTGCAAATGCTGGTTCTTTGCGCCCTGCGTGGGGCTGCTCCGTCTTGGATAAGACAAGCGGCCCGTGAACGGCGCGCGGATTGAGAAGTGGGAACGCAAAGCGTTCTATGTTCTGGGTGGCGTGGGAGACCCGGGCATTCCCGGAACCGCCCTCGTGGGCAGGTATACTCGAAATGATTACGAGCCGGTCTGTGGTCCGGCGTTTGTTCTCTGTCGGTTTCCGCTGAGGTATGGATGTGGAAGCCACGACAGGTTGAGGTTAGTAATGAGCGCGTTCGGTATTGATATCGATCCCAAAGCTGTGTGTATCTACAGGGAACCGCCCACTAAACATGAGGCGCTGGATACACTGGTTCAGGCTATCGGAGGCACGGATGTCATCGATAGCCTTCCTGACTTCCAGAAGGCGGTTTATGAACGCGAAGCCGTGATGAGCACGGGAATCGGGTCGGGTGTGGCGATTCCGCACGTGCGCAGCACGGCGGTGCGCCGTCCTGCCGTGGCGGTGGGGTTATGCCCGGACGGGATTGATTTCGATACACTTGATAATCAGCCGGTCAGCATCATCGTGCTGTTCGCCATGCCGGCTGGTTCGCAAAAGGACTATCTCGGCTTGTTGGCGCAAGTGATGCTTGCCATGAAGATGGACGGGTTCCGCGAGAAGCTTATGCAATGCAAGACAAGTCAAGATGTGGCCGATCTGATAAACAACATGGACATTTGATGCATGGCGTTTATCATCCCGCCGTCACCTCCGGAACGACTAGCCGCGCGACGCCGCCAGCTCAACCGTGGCCGGCTTCCGTGGTCCGTCCGTCCGCGTTTCCGCTGCATACATCGCACGTGCCGTACAAGACGACATCATGCCGTTCCATCTGGAAACCAGCAGGCACCAAGTTCTTGAAATTACCTGGGCATCCCTCGACCTCGTATACCCCGTCACACACCCTGCAGTGAAAATGGTGATGATGTTCCTTGCCCGCCATCTCGTAGCGGGGCGGCTCGCCAGGCAGTTCGACGCGGGCTAGCCAGCCCTGTTCGAGCAGACTCTTGATGGTCCGGTATACCGTGGCGATGCCAAGGCGTGGCACGGCCTCCTGAGCGCGGTCCAGCACCTCGTGGGGACTCAGCGGGCGGTCCGCCTCCTGCATAACCCGCGCAATGGCCTGTCTTTGGTTTGTATTCCGTTGCATTACAGTCCTCATTTGCGACACCCCGCAAGAATTGGCATTTCTGGCCGAGTGGATTACTTCAACCTAATCGGATTGGCCGGGACTCGGAGACTTCGATACCTCATCCGCTTCCTCCGGCTCCGTGACCGCCAAGGGCGTCTCGACCGGGGGCTCGGGCAGGGCTTCCTCGCTCTGAGCAGCCGCAACATGATTTCGGCCAAGCGCCTTGGCGCGATACAG
>PUMX01000012.1 GCA_003552485.1 Candidatus Hydrogenedentota bacterium | reverse complement strand
GGACGACGGCGTATAGAAAACTCGCGAGCATTGGCTCGCGTTGCGCGTCTTCAGTGACTTCCTGGCGAATACCATCCCAGACGGGATCATCCACGTTCGTACTCATTGCTTGCCTTTCTTGGAACGGCTTTGCACAGTACGCCGGCTAGAAAACCGGCGCCACGTTTAGATATGGATCTGGCTGTCGTGCACCGCCAACGCCGCTTCCTTAATTGCCTCGGCCAGCGTGGGATGTGCGTGGGAGGTATACGCGAGGTCTTCGCTGCTCGCGCCGAAGGCCATGGCCACCGCCGCTTCGGCGATGAGATCGCCTGCGCGCGGCCCAATGATGTGCACGCCGAGCACGCGGTCCGAGTGTTCGTCGGCGAGAATCTTCACCTGCCCGTTTGTGTCGTTGAGCGCGCGCGCGCGTCCATTCGCCATGAACGGGAACACACCCTTCTTATACGATATACCCTCCTCGCGAAGCTGGTCCTCCGTGCGCCCAACAGACGCAATCTCCGGATGGGTGTACACCACGCCGGGAATGCTGTCGTAATCAATATGGCCGTAACCTTTCACGATACCCTCGACGCAGGCCACGCCTTCCTCCTCGGCTTTGTGAGCCAGCAACGGCCCACCGATGACGTCGCCGATCGCGTAGACGCCCTTCACGTTCGTCTGGAAACGCTCGTCGACGCGGACGAAGCCCTTGTCGTCGCGTTTTACGCCCGCTTCGTCGAGGCCGAGGCCGTCCGTATTCGGCACGCGGCCCACTGCTACAAGCACGCGGTCGCACGCGATGGGGTCCGCCCCTTCGACGGCCACCTCGCAGCCTTTCTTCTTCGTCTTCACGCCAGTAACTTTGCAGCTGAGCTGAAACGCAAGCCCTTGCTTCTCGAAGGCTTTATGCGCTTCGGCGGCCATTTCACTATCCATTCCGGGCAGGATGCGGTCCAAATATTCAAGCACGGTCACCTCGGAGCCAAGCCGGCGCCACACCGCTCCCAGTTCGAGGCCGATGTAGCCCGCGCCAATTACAACCAGATGCTTCGGCGCCTCGGTATACGACAACGCCTCGGTGCTCGTGCCGACGCGGTCGCCGTCGAACTCGACGCCGGGCAATGTGGCGCTCTTGCTGCCCGTGGCGATGATAGTGTGCGTTGTCTCAAGTTCGCCGGCATCCTTGCCCTCAACACGGACCCGGCCGGCGATGGGGATGCTGCCCACGCCTTCGTAACGCGTCACGCCGTACTTCTTGAATAGGCCGTCGATGCCCTTGGTCAGCGTGCGCACGACGCCGTCCTTGCGTTTCAGCATTGTCGCTAAGTCGAGCTCGAGTTGGCCGATCTTGATGCCGTGGCGGTTGAACTCATTCGCCGCCTCCCAGTAGCGCTCGCTGGATTCCAATAGCGCCTTGCTCGGAATGCAACCGACGCGCAGGCACGTGCCGCCCAGCGCGGGCGCGTTCTCCACGCAGGCCGTGTCCAGTCCGAGCCGCGCCGCGCGGATGGCCGCAACGTAGCCGCCGGGGCCGCCGCCAATGATAACAAGGTCATGCTTATTCGCCGCCATGAGAGTTTCCTCGAAATGTTGGTTAGGTTATGGTCGATTGAGCGGTTATCATACGGAAACGCAGGCAATCCAGTAAAGGCGAGTACGCTGGCGGCTCCATACGCCATGGCTTGGGTTATCAACAAAACATAGGAGGATACATACCCCCAAAATACCCCTTCACGAGGGGAGATTCAGGGAGATCGGTCTATTGGGTGTGTTGGATAAGCGGCGCCGCGTTATGATTTCTTGGCCTTATCCATATTGTCGATGAAGCGGCGGAACAAATACCGGCTGTCGTGGGGGCCCGGGGACGCCTCGGGATGGTATTGCACGCTGAACACGGGCAGCTCAACGTGCTCGAGCCCTTCAACGGACTGGTCGTTCAGGTTCGTGTGGGAGATGCGCGCGCGATCGGGGTCGACTGAATCGGCATCAACGGCGAAACCGTGATTCTGCACACTGATTTCGACCTTGCCCGTGGAATTGTTGCGGACGGGGTGGTTGCCGCCGCGATGACCGAACTTGAGCTTGTACGTGGATCCGCCTAGCGCATGCGCGAGTATTTGGTGGCCCAGGCAGATGCCGAAGACGGGCCGCTTATCGAGGAGCGCTTCGACGGTGGGAAAGATGTAGGGCAGCGCGGCCGGATCGCCGGGCCCGTTCGAAAGGAAGATCCCGTCGGGATCGCAGGCCAGCGCCTCGTCCGCGCTGGCGGTCGCGGGCAGCACAGTGACAGAACAGCCGGCCTCGCGGAGCACGCGCAGAATGTTGTACTTGATGCCGTAATCGAAGGCGACGACCTGGAACCGCTTCTCCGCTGGCGGCTCCCATTCATACGCTTTGGAAACGCTGACCTCGCGCACATGATCGGCGCCTACCATGCCCGGCGAGTCAATGGCCTTCTGAACCAGGTTGTCAGGATTCAGATCCACCGTGCTGATGACGGCCTTCTTCGCGCCTTCGCTGCGGAGTTTGCGTGTGATGCGGCGGGTATCCAACTGATCGATGCCAACGACGTGATGGGTCTTCAGATAATCCGGCAATGTCTGTTGCGCGCGCCAGTTGCTCGGCTCGAGGCAGCACTCGCCCATCACGAATCCGGCCGCAAAGGGCTGGCGCGACTCCACGTCTTCGGGATTCACGCCGTAATTGCCAATGAGCGGGTACGTCATGGTAACGATCTGGCCGGCGTAGGAGGGATCCGTAAGAATCTCCTGATAGCCGGTCATACTTGTGTTGAACACCAGTTCGCCGAAGGCCTCGCCTTCCGCGCCGACGGACCGGCCTTCGAGGACCGTCCCATCTTCCAGAGCAAGCATCGCTTTCTTCACAACAACTGCCTCCAAAATCAACCGGCCACGCCGGATTCTGCTCGATACACCACATGACCGCCGCATACGGTCGCCTTTACCAGGCCACGTACGACGCGTCCGGCAAATGGGGTGTTACGGCCCAACGAGGCGGACTTCTCGGGATCCACAGTCCATTCCGCCTTGGGATCGAATACCGTTACATCTGCGCGACCGCCCTCGTAGAGCCGGCCCACGGGCAGGCCTAGCACGTCGGCGCCGCGCCGGGTCATGAGATCAATGGCCCGTTCCAGCGAGATCAGGCCCGGCTCAACCAGTTCCGTGACGGTCAGCCCCAGACTTGTCTCCAGCCCCAGTATGCCGAAGGGCGCGAGCTGCACTTCCACATCTTCCTCAGCCACTGTGTGCGGCGCGTG
>PUMX01000333.1 GCA_003552485.1 Candidatus Hydrogenedentota bacterium | reverse complement strand
GTTTCGCTGGCGGATGCCAAGGCGCATCTGCGGGTGGATCATGACGCGGATGATGCGCTGATCGAGGCGCTTGTTGAATCCGCTGCGGGCATGATCGATGGCCCGGACGGTATCGGGTTTTGCCTGCAAGAGCAGACGTGGCGCATTGATCTGGATGGCTTCAATGAGTTCGGTTGGGGGCGCCTGCACTCGACGGATGACCGCCGCCGTTGGGATGGCCGCCGGGATTTGCGCATTCGGCTCCCGCTGCGCCCTGTCGTGAGTGTCGATAGCGTCCAGTATGTGGACACGTCCGGCGATGAGCAGACGATGGACGCTGCCGATTACCGCGTGAGTATCGCGGGCGGCACGGCGACCCTAACGCCGGTTTCGTCGTGGCCGACGCCGCGTGACGAGCCGGGGGCTGTACGTATCGAGTTCAAGGCTGGCGGGGGCACGCCCGACGCTTTGCGAGCCGCAATCCTGCTGATGGTCGGGCACCTTTACGAACACCGTGAGGCTGTATCGGAGAGCATGGCTGAACTTCCACTCGCATGGTCGAGCATCATTGAGCGGTATCGCAGCGGGCGGGTGGCGGCGTGAGCAAGATTGGACGCCTCGACCGCCGCATCCAGTTCCGGCGCTTCACGCTTGTCGATGATGGCTTTTCGCAGGTCGAAACATGGGTCGATCACGGCACGCTCGTATGGGCGCAGAAAACGGACGTAAGCGACGGCGAACGGTGGCGCGCGTCCGAGGTCCAAGCGCAGGTGACGACGCGGTTTCTGGTGCGATGGAGCGCCTTCGCGGCGGACATAACGCCGAAGGACCGGATCGTCTGCGATGGACTCGAATACAATATCGCGGGCGTCAAGGAAGGCGACGGGCGCCGGCAATGGCTGGAAATAACGGCGGCTGCGCGGACTGACCAATGACCGTCACGGTGAAGACGACAGGCTTCAAGGAGCTTGAGCAGGAGCTTGAGCGCATATCCAAGCGCACGACCCGCAAGAGCGTTGCGCGCCGGGTGTTGAAGAAGGAAGCGCAGCCGCTGGCCGAGCTGATGCGCCAGGGCGCGCCGCGCGACGATACGGACCTTGTGGAGAGTATCGCGGTGAGCACAAAGCTGTCGCCGCGTCAGCGCGGGCTTCATAGGAAGATGTTCCGCGATGACAAGGCGGCGGTCGAGATGTTCGTCGGCGCGGGGCCGCTGCCGCAAGCGCACCTTCAAGAGTTCGGAACGTGGTTTCACCCGCCGCAGCCGTGGGCGCGACCCGCATGGGATCAGGATCACAGGGCCATGCTCGACCGGATCAGCAAGAGCCTTTGGGAAGAAGTGCAGAAGGCGGCGGCACGGGCCGAGCGCAGGGCGGCACGGCAGGCGGCGAAAGGATAAGCGATGAGAGTGATGCTGCCAATTTGGGCTTGGCGTGTTGAGCGGTATTCACGCGGCCTGCTTTTGTCATTGACCGCTCAATGGAACGGCAAGCACCTGTTGCGGCGCTGGCGTCGTATCGGTTTCCGGGCCTAGTTCATGGAACAGGACTTCCGCGCCCTGCTGTTGAATGACAGCGGGGTCTCCACGCTTGCCGGAACGCGCGTGAATTGGGGCGCGCACCCGCAGGGCCAGCCGCTCCCGGCTGTGGTGCTGCATGTGATCGGCGGCAATGACGAGCCGACGCTTGAAGCCCCGGACGGGCTCACACAGGGGCGGGTACAAGTGGACTGCTACGCCGACACCATAGGCGGCGCAGTTGGGCTTGGCCGGGCTGTGCGGGCCGCTCTGAGCGGGCACAGGGGCGGCGACTTTCAGGGGATATTCCACGCGGCGACGCGGACAGGGCGCGAGGGCGGCGGCGATGCTGACCGGCCCTTCTACGTGCAACTCGACTTCATGACACACTACCAGGAGTGATGACTATGCCGACAGAAGCAGCAATCGGGTATGGTGCCAAGTTCGGCATCCATGACGGGGCCGATCCGGGGGATTACGATGATGTGGCCGAGGTCACGGCGATCACCCCGCCAGGCATGACGCGCGAGGCAATCGAGGCTACGCATCTCAACAGCCCGGACAAGATCAAGGAGTTCATCGCGGGGCTGGCCGAGGGCGGCGATGCGCAGCTTACCCTCAATTGGGTGCCGAGTGAAACGGATGCGGTTGTCGCGGCGTTCGAGGCCGAGTCCGGTGAATACCAGATCACCGCGCCCAACGGCATTCGGATGCAGTTCGATGGCATCTTCACGGCCTACGAGTTCGGCGAGGTCACGCCGGATGACCGGATGACGGCATCCGCGACGATCAAGCAGACCGGCAAGCTCACCCTTCTGGCGGCGGAGTAAAGCATGGCTAACCGCTTTATCGGTGACGCCTCCTTTGAGGCGGACGGGCAGACGTATAAGCTCCGCCTCGACTTCAACGCGATGTGCGAACTTGAAGACGCCGTCGACAAGGACGCGATGGAGATCATCGAAGGATATGAGCGTGGCAAGATCCGCATGAAGGATCTGCGCGCGCTCTTCTGGGCCTTGCTGCAGCACCATCAAAGCGGCATCTCCATGGAAGAGGCGGGGCGGCTTCTTTCGGAGGCGCCGGACGCTGTTGGCGAAGCGCTGGCCGCGGCTGCGCCGGAGCCTGAGAAAGCGGCCAAGTCGGGAAACGGGAAGAGCCGGGGGAAAGCCGCCTAGACTATATGGCGATGCTGCAAGATTACGTTTCGCTCGGGTTCGACCCGGCGGCGTTCTGGCGGCTTACCCCTCGGCTTTACGTGGTTCACATGAAGGGCGCGGAGTCCAGACTTGAGCGTGAGCACAAGGGCCGTGCTTGGTTGGCTTGGCATGTCGAGGCGCTGAACCGCACGAAGAAGATGCCGCCTTTCGACAAGTTCTCTGGCGCGAAGAAACCCCCGCCCAAGGCGCAGTCGCCGGATGTGCTGCAAGCGATGTGCGACGCGCTGGCGAGCGCATGGGGATCAAATAACCGCAAGAATTAAATGGTCTACGCAATAGATCGTTAGAAAGGGTGACCGATGGCGCAAAGTGTGATCGGCGCGCTACGCGTCAATCTTGGGTTGGATTCCGCTCAATTCGAGCGCGGGGCGAAGCGCACTCAGAAGCCCATCCAGAACATGCGCCGTCAGTTCCTGGCCGTGTCGGCGGCGGCGGCTGCCATGGGCACCGCGCTGTCTCTGGCGGTGCGCTCCGGCCTGCAAGACGTTGATAGGGTGGCGAAGGCTGCGCGCACCATCGACGGCACAACCGGCGCGCTGCGTGCTCTGGAGCTTGCGGCGGG
>PUMX01000100.1 GCA_003552485.1 Candidatus Hydrogenedentota bacterium | reverse complement strand
GCCTTATTGGCCGCAATCAACGCCTGTACGACGCGGACTACTTTACCGCCGGCCAGATAGTGGGTCTCCAATTCATTGGTGGAGATAGCCAACCCGGCCTTCACGGCCATGATTCGACTATCCACAATGACAGCCGGGTTGATCTTGCGTAGGCTCATTCCTATTAGATTCAGCAGGCTGACCCGCGCCCCCGAGAGCATGGCTCGGATCCACAGCCGGAAGAAGGTGATAAAAACGACGCCTACCACCAGTATCGCGATCAGTACAATCGCGAGGAAGACGCCCGCGAACACGTTCACTCCGTCACCGCCCATTTGCCTATCCTTTCCCGTGTTTAGCCCACGCCATTTCACCAGGCTACCGTAAACTCACACAAACATTTACCCGCTATACTGGCAGAATCACCCTACTCATTGTCAACGGGCGCTTCGTCTACCCGCTCGACAACCACCCGGTTGCCGTGCACTTCGATGACGCGCACGCGCGCGCCAGGCTCGATATAATCGCCCTCCGACACCGCCGGAAGCCGTTGCTCGCCAACCATAACGATGCCGGCTGGCCGCAACATGGTGTAAACCTCGCCTTCCTTGTCGAGCAACGATTCGTCGCTCTTATCCGAAACCCACTCTTCGCCATCTTTGGTCATCGGATTATCGAGGATCATATAACCGGCGAATCGTGTGCGCGGCAACACCATGATCCCCGCCACGATTAACACGACGGCGAAAACTAACTGACTCAAAAGGATTTGCACGGCCTGGTCCGGAAAATGGTAGACGCCCAAGCTCATCGACGCGATGAGAGCGACGCCGCCTATAACTCCAAGGATGCCGCCGGGCACGAAAAACTCGGAAAAAATCAGGACCAGTCCCGCAACGTAGAGTATCACAACCCACCAGATCATTCGGGTTTCGACTCCTCGCCGCCCGTATCCGCCGACTTCTTGTCGTTGCCGTTGTCATCCATGGACTCGAGTAACGAGATAAGTTGACCGATTTCGACGCGGATTCCCTGCACGATCTTGCTTTTGTCCGAGGGGTCTCTGGGGTCCGAGTCGCTGAATTCTTCAAAGGTTTCGATCAGCCCATCTTCCGACAACAGGTTTCGCGCCTGGCCGAGGAGCTTGTTGTATCGCCGCGCCAAGGGAATGCAGCTGTAGTAACCGGCGCCTTGTTGCTGTATCACCCATGTATCTTCCAGCAGCCGTTTCAACATCTGCACCAGCAGATCCCGCCTCACCATCTATTGCTCCTTTTTCACGCGGTCCACCACGTAGCGGTTGCCTCGGACCTCGACAATACGGATGGGTTCGCCCGCGTCTATGTAGTCGCCGCGCGTGACAATACTGTAGGTCTTGTTACCGAAACGGCCGCGCCCGGCCGGCCGCAGCATCGTAAGGGCCTTGCCTTCTTCGCCGATTGCCGAATCCGGCTCCATCTCCGACGAGACCACATAGCCCTGCTCGCTAGCCATGGCGTCGGACAGTACGAGGCCGCGATACGCCGCAGTGCGCGGAAGGATCTGCCACAGCGCCGCTGCCAGCAAGCTGTATGACAAAACCGCCACAACCATCGTGACCGCTCCGTCGCGCAGCCTATCAAACTCCCAGCTATATTCGGGAATAGGCACGGTAGTTAACGCCAGATAAAGCCCGACAAGCAACGAAACCACGCCCGCCAGCCCAAAAATCCCGAATCCTGGCAGCGCGAACACTTCAACGGCAATCAAGGCCAGGCCCAAGGCCACAAGAAGCACGTCGATCCAGTCGGACAGACCGACAATATATCGGGCGCCGAAAAACAGCGACAACGCGACCAGCCCAATGATGCCCGGCAAACCGAAACCAGGGCTGCGCACCTCAAAATACAGTCCGCCCACCCCGATCATAAGCAACAAGCCGGCCACAGTAGGGTTGGTAAGAAAGCGGAACAGCGCCTCGGACCACGTAAACTCGATCTCCACTTTGCGGAAGCCGCCATAATCGAAGGCTTCCATGACCTCGTCTACGGAACGGGCGGTGTGTTCGATCAACCCCATCTCGAGCGCTTCGCTGGCGGTCATGGTCAAGAGCTTGTCCGACGCCAGCACCACATGGGAATCGTCGCCGGCGCGCATCTCAACCGCGCCAAAGGGATTCGGAGCGGCAAGTCCGGGATCGTCGCCGTAATCCTCCAGAATGCGTTCGATGAGCTCCTGAAGGTTCGGCGCCGGCTCCTCTTCGGGGTCAGTCGCTCGCTCGGGCTCCGGGCGCTCGGGCCGCTGCCCGGCGTAAATGACCAGCTCGCCATCTTCGCCCACGCGGGCACGCAACTCAATGTCCTGATCAACCATGGCCTCGGCGATGTACGGGTTGTGTCCATTGGCTTCGGCCATAGCGCGCATGCGGGCCCGCATGAAAGACACTTCTTTCTCACCGGTGGGCTGCATGCCGCCGGGACCGGCAATGACCGGCGTCGCCGCGCCAATGTTCGAATCGGGGCGCATCACAATATCATTGCACGCCAGGCTGATCATGGCCCCGGCGGAAATCGCGCCCATGCCTTCAACATAGGCGATGGTGTGCAAGTCCGTGTCCAGCAATTGATTCGTGATATTGACCGCGCTGTCGACGCGCCCGCCGGGCGTATCGACGCGTAGGATCAACGCCGCCGCGTCCGGATAATCGCGGATAGCCCGTTCCAGAATCACGTCAATGCCATCGTCGATCATTCCGCTAACGGGAATGATGACCACGTAGTCGTCTACGTCGTTGTCATTGCCGGCGAACACTTCTGCGCCCATATACAGGGCGGGCAGCATCAGAACCGGCAAGATCGAGCGGAGAATGCGTTTCATAGTTCTTCGAACTCCGTGGGGCCGTGGCTGAATCCACGCCTATTCTTCAAGCAATGCGCCAGACGACCCTCTTATCCACATTATACGGCGTAACACGGTCAGGTTCAACAACCATAGCCGTTCCAATTATTTACGGACGTTACAGGCGGCGCCCGCCACTGATTGCCGCTAAGCCCAGCGAAAATCATGCCGGTTTCGACGCTGTCAACTCACCGCTCCAACGCCTAAGAATTTGCCAATGCAGGGGCGCATGGAATTAGAATAAAACAATAGCTTTCGGCGCCGCTGTGATATTGGCGGCCATGATTGGGAACAACACCGAGCACCCGGTGTGTTTACTTAGTTCAAAAACTCTGGAGAAAAGCGCAATGCTATTCGAACATCATACTCGTACGGCCCAGTCCTCAAAGAGTCTAAGGCTTCTCGCTGGTGTCGCTTT
>PUMX01000302.1 GCA_003552485.1 Candidatus Hydrogenedentota bacterium | reverse complement strand
TGCCGACGAGGACGTCGGCGATCCCAGGGCCGACGAGGACGCCGGCGCACCCAGGAGAAGACCATGACCCAGAACGACCAACAACAACTCGGCAAGATCCTCTGGAGCATCGCGGACGACCTGCGCGGGTCGATGAACGCCGATGACTTCCGGCATTCCGGTCTGCATCCTGGTCCTGAAGAAGTGCAAGAAGCCGGATGACGTGCTGTTCATCAACGCAGAGAAGCTAATCCTCCTGGCGCCCTCATGGAGCCCGTTGTGGCGGTGCGGCGCCGACCGCCAATAGTTCTCTTTAGGAAGGCGAGGTTAAATGATGGGCGTGAGCACCGTCCTGGTGATGCTGGCGGCGCTGTTCTGGGGGTTATCCGGCGGGATCGGCGGTGTTCTCATGGCCGATGGCTGGGACGCGTTCGTCGTTTCGTTCTACCGGGGCGCGATCGGACTGCTGTGCGTGCTCGTTTGGCTGATGCTGCGCCCGCGCGGCAGCGGCCTGGCGAATCGCCGGTTATGGTTCTGGTCAGCCATTGCCGGTGTTGGGGTGGCAGGCAACTTCTCGTTCTACTTCCTGAGCATCGCCCACGGCAGCGTTGCGGTTGCGGCGACGTTGATGTACTGCGCGCCTGTGTTCGTGTACCTCGTTTCATTCGCGTTGAAACTTGAAAGCGCCACCGCGCTGAAGTGGGCGGCGATCGCGGTGGTGATGCTGGGCGTCGTCTTGCTTACTCAGATCTACGACGCCGGCGCAAGCGGCGTCACGGCGATTGGCGTGGGCGCCGGGTTGCTTTCCGGGCTGTCCTACGCGATATTCATTTTCGGCTTCAAGTATGCCGCGCCGCACGGCAGCCCGCAGGCGATTCTCGCCATTGCGTTTGCGGTGCTCGCCATCATCCTAATCCTGCCGGGCGACGCCGATCAGGCCGTTGCCGTCCTGAGCACGCCGGATTGGCCACTGTTCGCGGCGCTCGGCGTGTTCGGCGCGGGCCTGTCCTTCGTGCTTTACATCATCGGCCTGAATCATACCGCGCCGGCGGTGGCCTCGATTGTGGCCATGGTTGAACCGGTCACCGCGGCGCTGTTCGGCGTGGTTGTCTTGAATCAAGACCTCGCGGGTCCGCAAATTCTGGGCATGGCGCTCATCTTGGTCACGGTGACCGCGTTGAGTGTGCATTCGAGCGCCGCGCGGCCGCCTTCTTATCTATCCACGGGCTGATTCCAGGAGCGTCGCGGCGCGCATACTCCTTCAGGGGCGAAGGGGGGTGATCAGCATGGCCTCAGACCGCGAGCGCCTCGCGGTCCATGGTGCGGTATTGCACGGCCTCGGCGACGTGGGCTTCCGAGATGGTCTGTGCTTTGTCGATATCGGCGATGGTCTGTGACACGCGCAACACCTTGTCGTAGGCGCGGCTGCTCAGGCCCATCTGGTCCATGGCGTTTTCCAACAGCTTTTCGGCGCCGGGTTCGAGGTTGATGTGTTCATGCAGAACCTTCGAGTCCAGATAGGCGTTGCACGTGAAACGCCCGTCGAAGCGCGCGCGTTGCCGGTCGCGCGCCGCCTGAACCACGCCGCGCACCTCGGCGCTCGTTGGACCGCTCGGGCGTTTGTCCGAGATTTCATCGTAGCTGAGCGCGGGCACATCCACATGGATGTCGATGCGATCAAGCAGAGGACCCGAAAGCCTCGCCATGTAGCGTTGAATCTCGCCCATCGAGCACCGGCACCGGCGCACCGGGTGCGACCGATAGCCGCACGGGCACAGGTTAAACGCCACGACAAGCAGGAACCGGCTGGGAAACGTAACCGAATACATGGCGCGTCTAATATGGACGAGGCCTTCTTCGAGCGGTTGGCGCAGGACTTCGAGCGCGCCGCGATTGAACTCGGGCAGCTCGTCGAGGAATAGCACGCCGTTATGGGCCATGCTGACTTCGCCGGGCACCGGGTTCTGACCCGAGCCGCCGCCGGTGATGGCCACGGTCGTCGCGGTGTGATGGGGCGATCGGAAGGGCCGTTGCGCCACAAGCGGGTTGCCGTTGTTCAAGGCGCCCGCCACGCTGTAGACGCGCGTGGTTTCAAGGGCTTCGTTGAAGGTCATGTCGGGCAGGATGCCGGGCAACCGCGAGGCGAGCATCGTCTTGCCGGTGCCGGGCGGCCCGCCCATGAGCAAGTTGTGGTTGCCCGCTGCGGCGATGGTGAGCGCGCGCTTGACGTGGGCCTGGCCTTTTACGTCGGAGAGGTCCGGCGTATGATTGCGCGCCTCGTGGAACATGTGGTCCATGTCCGTGACAAAAGGCGCGATATCCTGTTGGCCGGACATGAACGCGGCGGCGTGCTCGAGCGTGTCGACCGGGATGACTTCGACGCTGGGCACCACACCCGCTTCCAGCGCATTTTCACGGGGAACCACGATGCCGCGCAGCCCTTGTTCACGCGCGGCGATCGCCATGGGCAACGCGCCCGCCACGGGCCGCACGGACCCATTGAGCGCAAGCTCGCCCACAACCGCGTATTCGGCAAGCCGGTCTCCGGTCATCTGCTCGCTTGCGCCGAGCAGGCCCAACGAGATGGGCAGATCCAGCGCGCTGCCTTCCTTGCGTAGATCGGCTGGGGCGAGGTTGACGACGCGCGTTCCGCGCGGCACGCGAAAGCCCGAGTTGCGGATGGCTGAATGCACCCGCTGCTCGCTCTCCTTCACCGCCGCGTCTGGCAGGCCAACGATGAAGAACTTTTCCGTGCCGGGATAGTTGTCCGCTTCGACGGACAACGGTATCCCCTCGATTCCAAATACAGCGCACGATTGAATGCGGGCTAACACGGTAACCGGTAACTCCCCGACCCCATTGCTTCAAATAAGCGTTCTGTTTTAACGGCTTGCCGCAGGTTTGATGTAATATAACACAACAATCGGGAGAAAAAGCCAGCGGTCCCGGCGTAGCCTAATCGCCGGGTAAGCCTCGTTACCTGCCGGCGAGACGCCGGCGATACGAGAAAGTCCCCCTTTGAAGGGGGATTTCGGGGGATGTCAACGCGTCAATCACAGTTGATGCTGCTCACTCGAAGCAATCGCGGCGTGGTCACCCAGCAGGTGACGACACCAAACACGCAATCGACGCCCCAGACTGCACGATCGCTTCAGATTGAATGCATTATCCGGCGATTAGGCGGCGTAGCCGATCTTAGATTCTATCCGGAGCCGGTATTGTTTCGCCAGTTGCGATCATATTGCTGAAGTGACATCTGCGATTCCTGTCGCGGATTGTTCCGTTACGGTGCGATTTCCTAAACTGGCAGACGCCCGAAGGCGGCGCCGTGTATAATGGGCCCCGAACTGGCGCCAAGGAGGGTTAAGCCATGGCGCAAACCCAGGTAACGGAAGTGAAGCCCAGTGCGTTGGCATCTGGGTTCGGGTTTTGACAGAAGACCAGGCCCAAAGCAAATGGGTTTTGCATGAGAAAGAACTGGACCACTACTTCAAGCTACATCTGGATGGCGAACTGCCAACTAAAGGGTTCGGCAAACGGATTCAACCCCTTCAAGATCGGCTGGATCAACTTGAGAACGAAATTCCAACACTCCAGGCCGATATTGATTTCCCGGAGATCAACGTGATGCCACGAGACGGAGTCTTTCACGAGGCGCAGGACCGGCCCGTCCCGCAGGAGAAGATGGCAAAAAGGCACCGCAACTTCACTGATGCGGCGTCATCAACGCCCCAAGCGGTGCGGTGCACGCGAAGGCGCTTTCTGGGCATGAGCATGGGCGCTGTGGCGGCCCTGGGCGCGGCGCAATGGGCATATGCTCAACCACGTGTCTTGATGGTTTGCGGGGAGCCCGAGCGCGCACGAGCCATTGCCGCCCAAGTCCGTTCGCACTGGAGCGGCGCCATCGACATCGCGTCCACCACCCGTCCCGTTGCGCCCGCTGTTGCGCGGCAGGACGTGGCTGGCGTGATCCTTACGGGAGACAACCCTTCCCACGCGTTGACGCAGATCCTTGTTAGCGCGGGCAAGCCTGTGTATTCGGAACAACCCCTTATCGGGCCGGATTTCGTGGCCTGGGACTCCAAAGGACTTGTAACGTGTGAACCCGGTTGGTTGCCAGCATGCGTGTTTGACGCCGCTCAATCCGCGCTGGACCACATTGGCGCGCTCCACCATATTCACGTCGAGGTCCCCGAACACGAGGCGGAGAAAGCGGCGGCGGCGTTGGGATCTTTTTCGGGATTGGATTGCTCCGGCGGCGTCACGGCGCTGGGAAAACGGGGCGATATGGTGTTGACCATTTCGGGCGCTGATCAGTGTCGCGCTGTGATGCGGGTCCGCGCTGCCGCGCCGCCCGCCATCTGGTTGCGGGGCCGCCGCGGAGCATTGTGGCTGACGCCAAAAGGTGTTTGGCGAAAAGCCCGGGGAAGCTCGGGTTGGACGCGATTGATCACGGAGGAGGGCCCGTCGCAGCGGTTGGGCCAGTGGCTGAGCTTGGCCGAGGCTGGCGCGAAACCGGAGCCGCGAATTGGGAGTTCGACGGCTTCGCCGCAGGCTGGGTTAGCGGCTTCCGTTCGCGTCGCCGCCAGAAGGCTCGAGAACGCACCGGCTTAGTGGTTACGCGCAAAGGTGGACCGTCTTTGGAAGTGATCGAAAATACGACCGGCTGTTTGGTTTTGTGTGGCGCACCGCCTATAATGGTCGCGTCTGGAACGGCGCTTTAGGGGTTTACTCTGACGAAAGAATGAGGGGATGTTCGGCGCTTTCGTCGCGGCTTCCCGCCGGGGAGCTTGTGAAAGGGAGCACCGCGTGCGCCTTAGCGACGCTGTATTGTGCCAGTGACCCCCAAGCTGATGTTGCTGTGTAGGTCGTAGGGCGTCAATTTCGTTGCCTTCCATAGTGATTTGGTGAATACGCGTGTGTTTCCAACAACAGACCCGAGTGCTGAGTAAGGCGGCGCTATGACGGCTTCTCCTTTATTCTTTGAACGTGTGGCCTGTTACCCGGGGACTGGAGACACGCCGTGTGATAGCTTTTATTCTGGGCGGCGGGCCTGCAGACAATTGCTCGCGGCCAAGCGGTTAGCGCCAAGCGGCGAAAAACAGGAGGAACAAGCACATGAAACGTAAGATCCGTATGGGAATGGTTGGCGGCGGTGAGGGAGCCTTCATCGGCGCCGTGCATCGTATAGCCAGTCGTCTGGATGGCAAGATCGAGCTGGTGTGTGGCGCGTTCGACGTGGATCCCCAGCGCTCAAAGGAGTTCGGTAAGCAAGTGTTCTTGCCGGATAACCGCGTCTATGGCACGTATCAAGAGATGATCGAAGCCGAGTCGAAATTGCCCGAAGGGGAACGGATGGACTTCGTCACCATCGTGACGCCGAACCATGTGCATCATCCCGTGGCGATGGCGGCTCTTGACGCGGGCTTCCACGTGTCCTGTGAGAAGCCGATGACCGTGACGTTGGAACAAGCCAAGGAAATCGAGCAGAAAGTGAACCAAACCGGCCTGCTCCTGCTTCTGACCCACACCTATACGGGCTATCCGCTTGTGAAACATGCCCGCGAGATGGTGAGAAACGGCGAACTCGGCAAGATACGCCGCGTCGTTGTTGAATATCCTCAGGGCTGGATGGCTACGCGCACCGAGGATACTGGCTGCCAGCAGGCGTCCTGGCGTGTTGACCCCGCGCAGTCCGGCGGCAGTTTCACGATGGGTGACGTAGGCACCCACGCCGCCAACCTCGCCGAGACTATCTCGGGCCTGAAGATTACCGACATGTGCTCGGACCTGCACACGTATGTGCCGGGCCGCCAGCTCGATGATGACGGCAACATTCTGTTGAAATTCGAAGACGGCGCTACCGGCCTGCTGTGGGCGAGCGGTATCGCCATTGGCGAAGAGAACGGATTGAACATTCGCATCTACGGCGAAAAGGGCGGACTTACCTGGCGGCAGGAAGAGCCGAACACGCTGGTCGCCGCTTGGCTCGACAAGCCCAAGGAAGTGTTGCGGACCGGCACGACGGATACCCAGATTTCCTTGAACTGCACCCGTGTGCCGCCGGGCCACCCAGAAGGGTATCTGGAAGCCTTCGCCAATCTCTACAGCAACTTTGCTGAGGCCATCGCCGACGTGCTCGACGGAAAGAGCGCATCTCCCGAAACCCATGACTTTGCCAGTGTCAAGGAAGGCGTGCGGGGTATGGCCTTTGTTGAAGGGGCGGTGGAAAGCTCGAGACAGCAATCTTGGATCAAGTTTCCCGTGTAGTCGCGTCGCTTGGGCGTGGCTCGTGCGGCTGCGTCCAACCGTCCGGCGTTTTGTGCGCGGGTTTTTCACTGAGAAGCGTCAAATAAGAGGAGAAACATCATGAAACTTGGGTTACTACTCGCCATGTTCGGCGACAAGTCGCTGAAAGAAGTCCTGGAGATCATCCGCCCGCTTAAGTTGCAGACAGTCGAAATCGGCGCCGGCAACTATCCGGGATCGCCCCACATCAACATTGACGAGCTGCTGGAGTCCAAGCCCAAGCGCGACGAACTGCTCGACACTTTGAAAGCGGAAGGCCTCGAGATCAGCGCCATCAGTTGTCACGGCAACTGCCTGCATCCCGACGAAGGCTTCGCAAAGCAGAACCAGGAGGTTCAGACGAAGGCCATCAAGTTGTCCGGCCTGCTTGGCATTGGCGTGGTCAACGACTTCTCGGGCTGCCCCGGTTCCGATCCCAACGCGACGAAGCCCAGCTGGGTGACGTGCCCTTGGCCGCCGGATTATCTGGAAACGCTCGACTGGCAGTGGAACGAACGGGTGATTCCTTACTGGACGAAGCAAGCCAAGTTCGCCGAAGAGAATGGTGTGAAGATCGGCTTCGAGATGCATCCGGGCTTCGTGGTCTATAACACGGAAACCCTGCTGAAGATTCGCAACGCATGCGGCAAGGCGCTGGGCGCGAACTTCGATCCCAGCCACCTGTGGTGGCAGGGTATGGACCCGCTGGCGAGTATCCGTGAGCTAGGCGCGGACTGCCTGTATCATGTCCATGCCAAAGACGCGCTTACCCAGGATTTCAACGTGCGCATCAACGGCATCCTTGATACCAAACACTATGGGGAAGAGCTCAAGCGGTCCTGGCTGTTCCGTACCTGCGGTTATGGTCACGGCCTCGACTGGTGGTGCGATTTCGCCTCGACGCTGCGCATGGTCGGTTACGACGGCCCCATCAGCATCGAGCATGAAGACAGCCTGATGAGCCCGATGGAGGGCCTGACCAAGGCCGTCAGCATTCTGAAACAAGCGCTCATCTTCCAGGAGCGTGGCGCGATCACCTGGGCGTAAGCCCGAACGCGCGTCAGTAAATAGCGCCCCGGATTCTCTATTGCGAGAGGATCCGGGGCGCTATACAGAGTATCGGTGTTATGCGATCTCATGTTTTTCATCCCGTAACACACCTCCGGAGCGCATGATCGTATGGATATGGCAAACGTTTCTGTCTCTGTTGTCCGCGAACCGGGTTGCGATGATTTGCCGCTGCCCGCCTACGAGACCGACCATGCCGCGGGCATGGATCTGCGCGCGGCGGTAAAGGAAGACGTCGTGTTGCAGCCCGGCGAACGCCGGCTTGTTCCGACGGGTCTGCGCATCGCGTTGCCGCCGGGGTATGAAGCCCAGATCCGCCCGCGTAGCGGGCTTGCGCTGAAGCATGGAATCGGCATGGTGAATGCGCCTGGCACCATCGACGCCGATTACCGTGGCGAGATTCGTGTTATCCTCATCAACCACGGGGATGAGTCTTTCTCCATCCGTCGGGGTGACCGGATTGCACAGATGGTCGTAGCGCCTCATGTGCGTGTGACGTGGGAAACTGCGGACACTCTCGACGCGACCGTGCGTGGCGATGGCGGTTTCGGCCATACCGGGCACTGATCCGCCGGACATATCTGGGCCGCTTGATGGGAACGGCGAGCTAGTCTGAAACCAGTTTCCGTGGCATAATGCTTTGTATGCACGCTGGCGGTAAACCGCAACCCCATCTTGGCAGATCCACAATCCCAAAATGACGCACCCTATGGAACACGAACACGATCCGGCTCAAAGGCCAACTATTCCCGTACAAACCCAGCCCCAATGGTTTGAGCGCCTGCGCGCCGCGCAAAGCGTGTTCGACACCATTGGCGACGGCTTTCTGGTCGTGGACTCCGCGCGCCGCGTGTTGTGCGCCAACAACGCGGCCCGCTTCCTCTTGGGTGAAGATATCGAGGGCATTGAGCCTGGGGAATGGGAGACGCGCTTTAGCTATCGGCTTCCAGACGGAGCGGCGCCTGATAACCTCGACGATTTGCCTTTGATGCGAGCGCTCAAGGGTGAAGCGGTTACCCGTCAAGAGCTGCACGTAAGCGGCGCCAACATCCGCAGCGTATGGCTGAGCGTAACCGCCCGGCCCATTAACAATGACGAGGGCCGGTTCGAATGGGCCTACATCCTCCTGCGTGACATCAATCTGCGCAAGTGGTCGGAAGCCAAGCGCCGATTGCATGGCCATGCGATGGACTCGGCCCGCGAGGGCATTGTGATTGTTGACGCCCTTGAAGAGGGCGAGCCCATTATCTACGTGAACGAAGGCTTCGAACGGCTCACCGGCTACAGCCAGGACGAGATGCTCGATCAGCCCATGGACATCATCTTCCACAACGCGATCGAGCGCGAGCGCTCGCCGTATTCCCGTCCGCGCATCCGCCGGATCACGCCGGTTACTCTCGAACTCGAATGTGCGCGCAAGGATGAAACGCGGTACTGGAGCCGAATCTCGATTTCGCCGGTGCGTGACCAAAGCGGGCAACTAACCCATTACATCGCGGTGATATCGGATATCACCGATCTGATCCATACCGAGATACGCCTTCAAGAAACCATGGGCGATTTGGAGGAGGCCAACGAAAAGCTCTCCTGGGCGAACAAGCGCATGAAACGGGACTTGCAGGCCGCCGCCAAGGTGCAGCGGGCGCTTTTGCCTGAATCCCTGCCCGAGATCGACTGTCTCAAGTTCGCCTGGGCTTTCGAGCCCGACGAAGAGTTGTCCGGCGACATCCTTAACGTGTTTTCACTGGATGACCACAACATCGGTATGTATGTGCTCGATGTGACTGATCACGGCGTGGCCTCGTCGATGTTATCTGTGACGGTGAGCCACCTGCTTATGCCCGTTCGTAGCGCCACGTCGCTCGTTTACACGCGTAGCGGAGGCGTGTACAGCGTCGCGCCGCCCGCGAAAGTCGCTGCGCGTCTGGCCATGCGGTTTCGCTGGGATCTCGAGATCGGACAGTTCTTCACCATTGTATATGGCGTGTTCAACTGCGCTGATTTCAGCTTTCGCTACGTCTGCGCGGGTCATCCGCCGCCTGTGTTGGTTGATGGTGACGGCGCACGTGCGCTGGACAAGACCGGCGACATGCCCATTGGCCTGAGCGACGTCACATTCGAGGAGCGTGAAGCGCGGCTCAAAGGCGGCGACCGCCTCTATCTCTACTCTGATGGCGTTGTCGAAGCGATGAACATCGAGGGCGAATTATTCGGCGAACAACGTTTCCAGGACGCGCTCGGCGAAGGCCGGTCCCACAGTCTGCATGAAAGCGTTTCCGGCCTTGTAAAGCGGGTGAAGCAATGGCGTAAAGATGGTCCGCTCAAAGACGACACGTCGATACTGGCCCTCGAACTGAAGTGCTGATGGGCCGCCACGAGACGGCTTCGTTCCACACCGGTGCAATGTGGCGGCGGTTCTTGTGAATGGTGAGCTTGATCCCGGAGATTTCATGATGCGTGTTTTGATCGCTGGCGCGAATGGCAAGACGGGCGCCCGGGTTGTGGCTCAGCTGAAGAGGCGCGGCCATGAACCCGTGGCGTTGCTTCGCGAGGAGTCGCAACGTCCGCGGTTTGAGATGGTTGGCGTCGAGACGTACGTTGCTGATCTCGAAGACTGGGTGGACGTCGGGGCCGTTCATCCCGACGCGGTTATGTTTGCGGCTGGCTCGGGGTCGCGCACGGGTAAAGATAAGACCATCCTCGTGGATGAGATTGGCGCGATTCACTTTATCGACGCCGCCATCGCGGCGGGCGTGGACCGGTTTGTCATGCTCGGCTCGATCAACGCCGACCCCTGGAGCGAAGGCCATAAGATCTCCCATTACTACCGCGCCAAGGGAATCGTGGATTTCTACTTACAGCAGACGAAACTCGACTACACCATCGTGCGCCCTGGCCGGTTGACAGACGAGCCTGGCGCTGGGACGGTTGACCTCGCGCCGTCGTTGGGCCGTGGAGGCGACATTGCGCGGGACGACGTGGCCCACGTGATGGCTGAATCGCTCGAGGTTCCCAACACGGTTCGCAAGGCCTTTGACATCCTCTCGGGTGATAGGCCGATCCGCCAAGCGCTGGAGGCATTGTGAGGCGGGGGCGGTTCGGTTTGCGCTACTGGCGATCGCCGGGTTCCAGTGCGGTAAGGCCTGGCGAGGCCGAGTCGGTGGAAGGGTTCACCGTCTTGTCGTATGTGTATGTGCGTTCGGTTGTTATCCGGCGCGCTGCGGCCGATCACTTCCAGTGTTGCTATGACGGGAGTGGAATAGCGGGCGCGGCGCTTCCGCCCCCTAATGAGCCGTTCCAACGTTGAGCTTTTCAATGGTATGATTTAACCGTGACTACGCTAATTTCTATCATCTTCTATTTGGCGTTCGCGCTGTACGTCGCCGCGGGGGCGTTCGCGCTATGGTCCATGCGCCGTGGCGCATCGCAGGCCGCGCTCAATGGCGTCAACGCTACCTTGCTTGCGGCGGGCTTGCTATTGGCGTCCGCCTTCGCGTTGCGCTGGGTGGAATGGGACGCCGTGCCGATGACCACGCTGACGGATACGGTGAGCTTGTTCATTGTTTTTGCTACGCTCATTGTGTGCGGGCTCATGTTCGTCACGCGCCACCGCGCGCTGCTATGCTTTTTCGCGCCGGCCATCGCTTTGGTGGCGATCATCAATGCGGCCCTTGGCTCTTGGGGCTTGCACTTGCCGCCGCGGCAGTTGCAGGGGCTGCTACTGTTCAGCCATGTCGGGCTCGCGTTCTTGGCCTATGCCCTGTTTTTTGTGGCGAGCATCACCAGCGTGGCCTACGTGTTCCAATCCATTCACTTGAAGCAACGGCGAACCACGGGCCTGTTTCAACAGCTACCGTCGCTCGAGCATTTGGACTGGCTGCTGTACCGACTAATTGGCGCTGGGTATCCGCTGTTCATCCTCACGTTGGCCGTGGGTCTGTTCTGGGCGTGGGTGCAGCGGGATTTGCTAGGCCCGCAGTGGTGGATGGCTCCAAAGATCGCACAGTCGCTACTCATGGCGGGGTTTTACGCTGCAACCTTCCACTCGCGCCGCCACGGCTTACTGCGTGGCCGCAAGCTCGCGTATTTCGTCATTGTGGGATTTGCGGCGCTGTTGAGCGTTTATCTGGTTTCCAATCTCATGGGGTTGCGCACCCTGAATTTCTGGGAGAGTGTGGCGTGAGTCTGGCGGTGGTCGGATTGAGTCATCACACGAGCCCGATCGAACTGCGGGAGCGTTTGCATTTTCCGCCGGAATCATTGCCGGGCGCGCTGTTGGCGTTGCGCACGCATTTGCAGGGCGCGCATGGCGTCATTCTGAGTACGTGCAATCGCGTCGAGATTTACGGCAGCGGCGCCATGGCGCCCGAGGAGCTTAGCTTGATGCTCCGTGAGTTTCTTTCCATCTGGCACGAAACGCCGCTCGACGAATTCCGCAACCAGTTATACGAATACACCGGCGAAGAGGCCGTTGGGCATCTGTTCCGGGTGACCGCCGGTCTCGACAGTCTGATTATTGGCGAGGGGCAGATCACGGGACAAGTGCATGACGCGTATCTCGCTGCGCAAACCGAGCAAGCCACCGATAAGGCGCTACGCGCATTGTTCCAGCGCGCGGCCGCCGTCGCGAAACACGTGCGCCATCAGTGCGGCATTGGCGACGGGAAGGTGTCTATCGGTTCGGTGGCCGCCGATCTCGCCGTTTCGATCTTCATGGAGCTGAGCGGCAAGACGGTGATGGTGGTCGGCTCGGGCGAGATGGGCGAACTCACCTTAACCCGGCTCGTGGATCGCGGCGTGGACCACGTGCTGCTCGCCAACCGCAATCAGGCCAAGGCGGCGGAGCTCGCCCGGTGTTTTGGCGGCGAGACCTTGTCTTTCGAGGCGCTTCCAGACAACCTGTATCGCGCTGACATTGTCATTTCTTCGACGGCCGCCACCGGATTCGTGCTCCGGCCTGAGCACTTTCAGCGGGCTCTGCGCGCGCGCCGACAGGAGCCCATGTTCGTTATTGATATTGCTGTGCCGCGTGATGTGGATCCGAAGGTAAACGACGTCGACAACATCTATCTTTACGACGTGGATGATCTGCGCGAGGTGACCGAAGCCAATATCGCGGAGCGCCGCCGCGCCATCAGTGCGAGCATGGAAATCATCGATAACGGCGTCGAGCAGTTCTGGGATTGGTACCGGGGACTAGTGGCCGAGCCGACAATTGTTTCGATGTCGAGCGAGCTAAACGCCATCCGCGAGCGTGAACTCGAGAAGACGTTGGCGAGCTTGAGCCATCTTGATGAAAGAGATCAGCAGGAGGTGGCCTATCTCACCAAACGGCTTGTGAACGCGATTCTGCAGCGGCCGATGACGCAGCTAAAGCGCGAGGTCGCAGAGCAAAGTCATGACCCGTATACGGTGCTGGGCCTGGTCAAACGACTGTTCGGGTTGAAGGATCAATCATGAGCGGCCGGCGCCGGTACAGCCGCTTTCGTCAGCGGCGGTTGGGAATAAGGACAGCGTTGCGGAAAGGAGAGATCCGCGTGTGCGCCGGTTACGATCCATATCATGCGGGAGCGGTGTCATGGGTGTAATTACCATTGGCGCGCGGGGCAGCGCGTTGGCGATGAGGCAGGCGGAGGACGTTGCGGGATGGTTGCTTGAAGCGCATCCCGGCGTTGAAATCCGTATCGAAGCCATTCGTACGAGTGGGGATGAAAACACGGATGCGCCGCTTGCGGCCATTGGCGGTACTGGATTGTTCACCAAGGAACTCGAAACCGCGCTCCTGGACGGCCGTATCGATCTCGCTGTGCATAGCATGAAAGACTTGCCTACGAAATTGCCGGCCGGCCTCATGATTGGCGCTATTCCGGAACGCCGCACCCCCTACGATGCTCTTGTCGCTGCGCGATATTCGTCTCTTGAGGCGTTGCCGGAGGGCGCCGTGATTGGCACGTCAAGCCCGCGCCGCGCCGCGCAACTTCTGGCATATCGGCCGGGACTGCGTATCGTGGACATCCGCGGGAATGTCGATACCCGCTTGGGTCGTGTGATGCAGGGTGAGGTCGACGCCACAGTCCTCGCGTGCGCCGGTCTTGAACGGCTGGAGCGTGGTGACGCGATCACCGAACGTTTGCCCGCTCACGTTATGTTGCCCGCGGTAGGCCAAGGCGCCATCGCTATCGAGGTTCGAGCCGATGATATGCGCGCCGTGGAGTTCATCCTGCCGCTCAACGATGGGCGCGTGTCGGCAGAGGTTTTTGCGGAACGGGCGTGTCTGCGCCGCCTCGAGGGCGGTTGCCAGGCGCCCATGGGCGCGCTGGCGCAAGCCGAAAGCGGTGTTCTTACTCTCCGAGCGTGCGTGTGCAGTCCCGATGGCGTCACCGTGTTGCGGGCCGAAACCACGGCCTCGTTGACGTACGCCGAGGCCTTGGGGGAAGAGGTGGCGGATAAGCTATTGGACCAGGGCGCCGAAAACGTTCTGCGGGCCGCGCGATGAACGCGGGCAATTACGGCAAGGTCTACTTCGTTGGCGCTGGCCCCGGCGATCCGGGCCTCCTAACGCTGCGAGGTAAGGAGTGCCTCGAGCGTGCTGATGTGGTGATTTATGACACACTGGCCAATCCCGCCCTCCTCGACCATGCGCCGAAAGCGGAAGCTATCTTCGTGGGGAAGTCCACGGATCAGCATACCTTGCTACAAGAGGAAATCAACGCGCTCCTCGTAAAACAGGCGAGCGAGGTCGGCCACGTGGCGCGATTGAAGGGCGGCGATCCTTTTGTGTTTGGCCGGGGCGGCGATGAGGCGCTGTATCTAGCGGAGCGGGGCGTGCCCTTCGAAGTCGTGCCGGGCGTAACAGCGGGTGTTGCTGTACCAGCCTATGCTGGCATCCCGGTGACCCATCGCGGGCTTGCGGGTAGCGTGACGTTTATCACGGGTCATGAAGATCCCACGGACCCGGAAGCGGCCATTGACTACGCCGCGCCCAGCGCCAGGGGCACGCTGGTCTTCTTCATGCCGGTCAAGAATCTTGCGAGCATATGCGCCGAACTCATTCGGGTCGGCCGGTCTCCGCACACGCCAGCCGCGGTGATTGAATGGGGCACGTATCCCCGGCAGCGCACGGTGGTGGGCCGGCTCGAGGGCATAGCGGAGAAGGTGAGGGAGGGGGGTATCGGTTC
>PUMX01000396.1 GCA_003552485.1 Candidatus Hydrogenedentota bacterium | reverse complement strand
GCCAACTACCGTATTCCTTCACCCAGTACTCATAAAGCAACTGGTTCCGCAAGGCGGCGGCCTCTTCGAGAAGGGCCCGAGTCTCTGCTTCATGTTGGGTGGCCCACGCGTGGCAATTACTTCCGGCAGGTGTGCCGGGGCTTTGCTCGGTCTCGCGGCCAGAAGTGTTCGAATCATCCATAATGTCCCCTCTGACGCCCCACGACAAGCAAAAGGCGGGCCGAAGAACAAAAAGGCCATGAAACGCGTCACGTACGCGCGTTCCATGGCCCTATCGCGAACAAAACCCTAACAACGCCTAGAGCTTACGCGCACGTGACAGGAAGCCGTCAACCTGTGTGGTTTTTGGGCATCACACCCGAGCGCACTAAGCACGTCTCCCCACGCACAGCGTAAGCCCATGTGAAGGGGTAGATTGGCCTGTGATAGCCTGTCGGCGCTAGCGTTTCGAGAACTGGAACCGCTTGCGGGCGCCCGGCTGACCGTACTTCTTGCGCTCGACTTCACGCGCGTCACGCGTAAGCAGACCAGCCTTGCGCAATGGGCCGTGATGCTTCTCGTCGTACTTGGCCAATGCGCGAGCAATGCCCAAACGCAGCGCGCCCGCCTGGCCAGACACGCCGCCGCCGTGGCAACGCACGCGAACGTCGAACTTATCCAACGTTTCGGTGACTTCAAAAGGCTGTTTAGCGAGCATGACGAGCACGTCACGGGCCATATACTCGTCCACGGGTCGGCCATTCACATGGATTTTACCGGAACCAGGCTGCAGGCGCACCCGGGCGCGCGCATTTTTACGCCGCCCCACGGCGAGCGTCTCTTGAACTCCTTGCGCCACTATGCAAACTCTCCCTAACGTTCGTGTGAGTTCCCGCTTTTGGGACTCGTTTTGAGCTTCAAGGTTAATCTATCTCTCGTGGTTGCGGATTCTGGGCCTTATGCGGATGATCGGGGCCAGCATATACGCGCACGTTGGTGGCAAGCTGGCGCCCTAAACGGTTATGAGGGAGCATGCCCTTAATCGCTAGAAACATGGCGCGGGCTGGGTGCTTCTGAACAAGCTCCTCGTAACTCATTTCCCGAAGACCGCCTACGTAACCGGAGTGGCGATAGTATTTCTTCTGGGTCGCCTTGTTTCCGGTAACGTGCGCCTTCTCCGCATTAACAATGACTACGTGGTCGCCGCAATCGAGAAATGGAGTGTACTGCGGCTTGTGCTTGCCTCGCAGCAGCCGCGCCGCTTCCATGGCGACGCGCCCCAAGACTTTACCTTCGGCGTCGATGACGTGCCACTGTTTCTCGACTTGTCCTTCTTTTGGGACGTAGGTCTTCACTGCTTCAAGCTCCTCGTGGAAACCTCTTGTTGGATAACTGGCCGCGTGCGCGGACAGAAAATGTACTGAAAGACTAACGAATTAGATAGTCTCGCGGAATACAGAAAGTGGATGGTAGCAAACTGTCCACAGGAAGTCAAGTTGTCTGATTTTGTCAGCGCGGGGTAACGCGTGGCCTCTCGGACACCAAGCGCCGCCTTTCGGGCGGCGCACTCGTTCCGGCGACATCGTGGTGCTACGGGCACGCTGGGCCAGTGAATGCATCGCTGCCGATAAGGGCGCACACGCCACGCTAATCGGCGATCGAAACGCGTCTTTGTCCGGCTGATAGCGCGCAAACGTCTAGGCCCCGAGTTCTCGTCGAGAGATTCCCACCACTAATTGGCGTGGTGCATGGGACTAGGGCCATCGCGCCACAGTGTATTGGGGCGAGGCTCGGCGTATGCACAGCATGATGGGCTTCAGGATTTGCGCATAGGTATCACTCCCGGTATCATAGTGGCAACTTCAAGGGGCGATAACGAGGATTTTTATTGGTGGGTGAATTTCGCGACGCGATAAAGGCAATCGTTCAGAATGTCGAGTTGGTGGTGCTCGACAAGCGTCGGGTTGTGGAAATGGCGTTGGCTGCTGTGTTGGGCGGCGGCCATGTTTTGCTCGAGGATGTGCCGGGCGTAGCCAAGACCGTGCTCGTGCGGGCTTTGGCTATATCAAGCGGCTGTACGTTCACCCGTATTCAATGCACGCCCGACCTTCTACCCACGGACGTAACCGGGGTTTCCATCTACAATCAACGTACTCAGGATTTTGAGTTTCGCCCCGGCCCGCTGTTCGCCCAAGTGATCGTCGCGGACGAGGTGAACCGGGCGACGCCGCGGACCCAGTCCGCGCTGCTTGAGGCAATGGGGGAAGGGCAGGTGTCGGTGGACGGCGTTACGCGCAAACTGTCTCAACCGTTCACCGTATTCGCCACGCAGAATCCGGTCGAGCATGAAGGCACGTTTCCGCTTCCGGAGGCGCAGCTTGACCGGTTCATGATGCGGTTAAGCGTGGGGTATCCCAGCCTGCCGGCCGAAGCCGAGATGCTCGAGCGCGTGCGGGTGAGTCACCCCTTGGAGGCCTTGGAGCCGGTGACAGACGTTCACAATGTTTTGCGGATGCAAACTCGTGTGCGCGAGATACTCGTGCATAACAAGGTGCGGGAGTACATGCTGCGTCTCATTAACCGGACACGCGACACGGCGCACTTGCGTCTGGGGGCGAGTCCCAGGGCGTCGATGGCGTTGTTCCGCGCGGCGCAAGCCTATGCCGCCGTGCAAGGGCGGAGTTATGTGTTGCCGGACGATGTGAAGTGGTTGGCCGGGCCGGTATTGCAGCACCGGTTGATTCTTAACCCCGAAAGCCGCCTGCGTCGTGTGACCACCGAGAGCGTGCTGCATGATATAATTGAAGAAACGCCAGTGCCTGCCGGGGGGGGCAGTCACCAGAGCGCATGAGACAGGCGGGGTGAGAGTCGCTCTTGGATTTGCGCTCGGGGAACGGTAAAATGCTCAGGCGGGTAGCGGCAGTATACTTAACGGGCAGCGGCATAATAGCTTAGAGGATTGGAAAAATCATTAAGAGCATCATGAAGAAGCTGTTTCGAGGGGGTGGGGTGCAGGTGCTGGGCGACGACGAGGATGCGATTGACGAATCCGATGTCGCCACCGCTGCCCCGGACACCGAACTCGAATTGGCGTACGTTGGCCCGTACGAGATTGTTGCGCCTATCGGCAGCGGAGGAATGGGAACCGTATACAAGGCGATTGATCGCAGCCGTGACAAGACCGTCGCCATCAAGGTGCTGGACCGGCGCTACGACCTCGACAAGAAACGGCGGAAACGGGACTACCTGGGCCGGGAAATCCTCATTGCTGCTTCGCTGAATCACCCCAACATCATCCGTATGT
>PUMX01000337.1 GCA_003552485.1 Candidatus Hydrogenedentota bacterium | reverse complement strand
CCACTAATAGGGAGGGCCCGCTTTGCGGAGCCCGTTGGTTCTACGTTGGGCCGTCCCTGCGCGCGTATCTTGGCGATCCCAGGAGCTAGGAAACCTCATCGGCGCCAGGATGTGATACGCCGGTCTAACGACAGTTACGTAGGAGATTCCAACGGTTTTCTACGCCTTTGTAGGAAAGGGCGCACAAAACCTGGGGGTCGTGAATGGTTTGCAGTGAGCGCAGGCTAGTTTTCAACTCGGCGTAAGTAGTTGCTAATCAACCGGATACGCCGGGCTTTGGCGTGCGCTCCCACTAATGCCGAAGAATTGGCAGGGGAATTGCTTCTCTAGGCGCGTTGTGCGGGCGCGCCGGCCATCTTGTGTTGTGGCCTTGCGGGCTACATGGGGAATCGCGGAGCTGTGCAGCCGGTCCGTCCGCACGATTGTTTCGAAACTACCCATCGTAAGCGCATTCCATAATGCGGCCAAGGAAGGAGGGATGGAAAAGGCCTGATGTTACGAGCCTCGGAATGCCGGCCTTACGATTTGACACACATAAAAACTGCTCAGCCCGGAGCTGCTTCGTGGCGTAATACCAGAGGCTGAGCCAACAAGGGGTGGCGCATGCCGCCGCTCGAATCCAAACAACACTTACTTACAAGGAGATTGCGCATCATGTGTAAGAGCATGGTTATACTGTCTGTTGCGGCAGCCGTCCTGTTGACGGCGCCCGCCTTCGCCGAGCTGCAGAACGTTACAGTGGACGGCTCGATTCAGATCCGCGCCGGTTACTACCGTAACGTCTTTGCCAGCCCAACTGGCGAGTCAATCCGCTGGCCTGGCCAGCTTCTATTCAAACGCCCCATAGGCGGTGTCCTTTCGGGTGGAGCGCCGGGCCAGACGGCTGGCTTGCTCACGCCGAACCTGGTCAGCCCCTACCGTTGGGACAGCCGCGGTAATGACATGGACTACGTCGAGCAGCGCACGCGCCTGGGCGTACACGCGGACTTTACCGACCAGGTGACAGCTTATATTGAACTCGACAACTACCATCTTTGGGGCGATGATTTCCGCGCTGACTGGATCGATGGCACTGACTTTGGCCCGGTGCGTGGAAGCAATGTCGAGATTTATCAGGCCTACGTCCAGGCCGACCAAATGTGGGGTTCCCCGCTGAGCATGCGCATTGGCCGGCAAGAGCTGGCCTTTGGAAGTAGCTGGTTAGTTGGGGCCAATGAGTCCGCTCCCGATTTTACGGGCTTGTCTTTCGACGGCGTTCGAGCGACTTATGGCCTTGATGAGTTTAGCGTGGACGCGTTCTACACTCAACTCGCACAAGACAGCCCGCGCTGGCAGGATGACAAGGTGACCTTCGCTGGCGTCTATGGAAGCTGGCTTGGCCTGCCGGATCACGAATTCGACGCGTACTGGCTATGGTTGCGGGACCCGACTCCATTGGCTGACACAAATCTCATCTTCCTTGCCGAGTGGTTCGAAGACCTCTTTGGCGTGGACGACTACAACACGCATAACGTTCACACGTTTGGCCTCCGCGGAGCCGGCGAGTTCGAGGGTTTCGATTATGAAGCCGAAGTGGCGTATCAGGTTCATGATGACGCATCGCAGGTGGGGTTCTTGTTTAAGCCCTTTGTCTACGGCGACAACCGCGCTAACACGAACAACTGGGCCGCCCACGGCGAACTCGGCTACACATTTGACATGCAGATGCAGCCACGCGTCTATCTTGGCGGGGCGTATTTCGACGGCGAAGATAACCGGGACATCAACTTCTTACAGTGGTTGAATCCCTTCTACCGGCCCGAGGCGAGCGTGAGCTTCAACCGGTTATTCTCGGATATTCAGTACAGCGAGTTCTTCGGTCTGCGCAATATGAGCAACGTCTGGCTCGCCACCGGCGGCATTGAAGCCGCGGTATTGGAAGATCTGGAGGTCGAGCTGTTAGTGACGCACTTCCGGGCTGTCGAGGAGTTCCGATCGCCTGCGCATTTCCGCTTGGGCCGTTACCGCGTACCGATCGCGCCGCGTCTCAGCTTCTGGGATAGCAGCAATTCGACCAACCTGGGTTGGGAAGCCGCGCTGTACGCCACCTACCACTACACCGAAGACTTAGTGTTCGAGGCGGGGTGGGCCCATTTCTTCACTGGCAAGGGTATGGAGGAAGGCAACTTTGTTGATCGTAACGGGCTAGGTTTCGTTGGCGGCAGCAACAATAAGGACGCTGACTACGTCTATATTGAAACGAGGTTGTCCTTCTAAGACGGCAAACCCGCTAACAAGGAGTTTCCGTGCAAAGCGTAGCGCCCCTGCGAGTCATAGACCGCAGGGGCGCTATCGCTGTGCGAAGCCCTCACGCGCGGGCGCGTGCTTCGAGTTCGGCCATGGTTGCCTCATCATAGCGCTCGAACTGCTTGGCCGCGCGCACATCCACTTCGAGAAACTCCGGAGAAGAGATGCCGACATTCGCGGTGGCGATGGGCAGGCTTAACGCGTAGTTCATCGCCTCCTCGAGGGTAATGTTGTATTCGAAAATGCGGCCGCTGCCGACGATTTTCATGCCCACCACGCCAATATCCTTGTCTTCGGCCAGCGCGAGCAGATCGCGCAGCTTCTCCGGGTCGTTCATCGAGCGGCCAGCCGGGTTCAGGGTAATAAATACGCAGTCGAAGTCGTACCGATTGATGGCTTCGATGAGCACGGCGCTGGTGTGGCTGCTGATGCCAATGTTGCCGATTCGCCCCTTGTCACGCAGCCGTTCAAAAGCTTTGATGGCCCCGGTTTCTCGGTCCATCACAGTGTCGAGGTGTTCCATGGTGTGTACAGCGTGCAGAAAGTAGAGGTCGAGGTAGTCTGTCTGCAAGTTCTCACAACTCTCTTCGAAGGCCTCGTGCTCGATGCCGTCATCCGTCTGGACGCGCGTCTTGGTGGCGAGGAACACCTCATCGCGCCGGTCGCGCATCACCGATCCAATGTTCGCCTCGCTGACGCCATCGGAATAGCTGGCGGCGGTATCGATGTAGTTCACGCCCAAATCAAGCGCGCGATTAACGATAGCCGCCGCTTCATCGCGCTCATCCGGCAACAGGCCGCCGAGGCTGAATATGCTTGTCTGGTAGCCGATCTTTCCTAAACGGCGCTTGGGCATTGGAAGATCGTCCGCCGCGGCGGCGCGCGGCGCCCCGCCGCGGGTTGTGCGGTACGACGTCCCCCTTCGTCGGCGCGGCGGTGCCGGGGGCGACCAGCGAGGACGAGCGGCCGCGGGTTCTCCTGGAGGGGACGTACACGGT
>PUMX01000056.1 GCA_003552485.1 Candidatus Hydrogenedentota bacterium | reverse complement strand
GCGCGGATCACTTCCGGCATTTCATAGCGGTTATTGTATATGAAGTTGAGTTCCATGCCATATCTCGGACTGCCAACGTCATAGTCCCAAAGAAATTCGGATACCGTGCGCATATTCTGTCGTGTGGGATGCTTCTTGCCATTGGCGTACATTCTTCCCGAAACGCTTGTAAAGGTACCCTGGTATGATTGGGTCGCCAAATCGTACAACAAGAGATCCAAAACGATTGTCGCCTTCTTGCGCACTTCTTCATCGGGTGCAAAATCGACGAGATTTGCGAGAGGCGCAATGTTCCCCATGTAGTAGGTGTTAGAATAGAACTCAGTGAATCCGTATAGCCATCGCTGTTCAAGCCAGGTGAGCACACGGTCTCTACCCATTTCCATGTGCATTTTCCCTAAGACATTCTCGTTAGGAAAAATCTCATCCCGATAGTAATAGCCGAGCAGATATTCACTGGCGCTAAACATTATCTGGTGGTTTTCACTCCAAAAGCACATGGAATCATGTCCGGATTGGTCCATCCAGTACTTGAAGTTCGTCACGGTCTCCCGGATTTGGTCCAAGTAGACGCGCGGCACTGCTTCTGCATGATCGAAAAGGATTCGTGTGAGGGACTGAAGACGAAAATCGCTGCAGTCATAACGCCCGTCAATATAGGATAAGGTTGAAGTGATAATGCCAAAGTCGGGATCGTTGCCCTCTTCTAGATCGCGCAACACGAGATCGATACGGGTGTCAATGGATTCGTCCGGACGCGCGGGGAGGGGTTGGATGGCGTTATAGGTAGCGAAATCATACGCCATCCAGCCCAGCAATAGCGCGAGGACTAGGGTAGCGGATATTGCGGCAAGCAGGATTTGTTTTGCCATGGATACACTCCGGTTCCAGCGTTTTCGTTGGTGTTGACAAGCAAGGATGGCGTGAAGTGGGTCATCGGCGCATGGCGGCTTCGTCGAAAGCAGACCGCGTTATAACGTTTCGGCAAGGGGCGGCGCCCGCAGTATAGCGCAATGGCATCATAGTCCGGGCCTTAACGGGCGCCACCCAATGGGTTTATCGTTTGATCGGTATGGTGAAGCGCCGAAGTTCATGACTCTCGTTGGGATTGGCTACTTCCGCGTAGGCCCAGAGTTCGTCGCCGACCTTAAGCCAGTCTGAATAGCGCCACGTGAAGAAATTCTCGCTGGGCGTGGTGCTCAGCACAAGCGGCGAGTCCGGGGTTATGTCGATGATGTTGTGGAGGTCAAAGGTGAACCCCAGCCCCGTCCCGATGTTGTAAACGGGATCGTACCACTTCACGTTCGACCCCTCATAGAAGAACAGATAGCCAACGCCCACGGGGACCACGCTTGCCGGCCGCACGTAGAAATTGTGCCAACCCGTGAGGTCCATGATGGGTTCGTAGGGATTGCCCACCGGCTCCCAGTTTTCACCGTCGGCGCTTTTGAAGTGGAAAATGCGCTCGGTCCGGCGGATCACGCCGATCACATAGCAATGGTAGGCGCCATCGGCGTAAATGATGAACGGATCCTTATATTCAACCGGGGGCACATCGCGCTCATACGTTTTTTCGCGTGGCCCGATAACCCGGCGGGCGGTAGCGGGATCAAACTCCGTGGGAGAATCGGCGTCGTCCAGCTTGAAGATGCTCCATGGACCATCTTCCCACGGCCCACAGCCGTAGAGTTTGAACTGGCCCGTGTCCGGATCGATGAGCAGGGCGGGCCGCTCGAAGCCGGCAACCGGAATTTCCTCGACCATAATGCTGTGGACCTTCTCGAAGTTCACGCCGTCCTCGCTGCGCAGGATTCGGATTTCGTAGCCGCGAAGGCCGCGCGGCAGTTCGGGCGAGCGCATACGCGCGGCGAGCCAGAACACTCCGTCGTTGCACTGGACCACGGACGGCGCTCCAGCCCACCATTCAGCCGCGTCCTCGTCCGGTTTGAGGATGACGTCGTACTCCTCGAAATACTCGGGGACAAGACCGAATTGGCCCACAATTTCCGGCGCTTCGATGGTCCATTGCGGCGGACGTGCATCGGCTGCCGCGTTTGTCATCATTCCCGTAATCGTCGCGATAAGCAACATAGTTCATTCACCTCTCGATCCGTTTTGCCGCCTTTCCGCCGAAACACCCACTCAGTGTTCCGGAACCCGCTACCGGTGAGGGAGTAGTCCAAAGAGAACGCGGTCCCTTTCCAGTCAGAGCGGGGTGTATGCTTGGATTGATGTTCAGAAATCCTCCATCATTTCCGGGCTCGGCTCTTCCTCGCGGTAGTCCGCCGGTGGTTCGAAATGGCCTGCCGGCGCATCCATGGTATCGACCGAGACCAACCGCTCCCGTGACCGAATCTCCGCGCCCATTACGCTGGAGATCATCTCAGTCTTGACGGCGAATCCATCGATGGCCCGAATCTCTTCGACCCATTCTCCTCCGCCCGGCGCGAGCGCCGCAAGTTCCTCCGCCAAACGATCGTAGTGCGTGAGGTCGACGTCGATTTCCGTCGTCATCCAAACTTCTTGGGTGATACTCATTCCCATTCCGCCGGTGAGTCGTACGATGTATTTGCGCGCGTTCCATTCGCCGATGGTGTCCTCCTCGCCGGTGTCGTCTACTGCAGCCTCCATTTCCATCATGCCCATCATCTGTTCCACCATGGCGAGTTGTTCTTCGCCCACGAAGTCCGACAGTTCGACCGGCAATTGCAGTTTCACGTAGCTTTGCGCGCCGTGGTCGATGAAGTACAAGACGTTTTCGTCGAACCGTGCGAGATAACTCTGATTCGGTTCGTCGCGCCGCACGCCGTGTTCGCCAATCCAGACCGTGGCCTCGAAGGACTCGGCGGGCTGCGTCTGTCCCATTATCGTGACGGGGTCCGTCTCGCTTTCCAATACGAGCCGGGTATCGGCCGACCACGCGGCCAAGGGCGCCACAGCCAACATGAGCGCCAGGATCAGTTTGTTGATGCGCGTGTTCATAGATCGCTCCTTGTTCAATCCTCAGAAGAGAGGGTTTATGCGTCGCGCAACCATCCCAGGGCCGCGCGCACACGGCAAATCTACCATACCGCCAGCCGCAAAGCGAGCCCCCGCTGTTGGCGCGGTGGCGAGGCGATGGTCTACAATCTCTCGACGGGCCGCGCCGGGAACAGGCCGGGTTTGGGAGGCCGCAGATCCAATATGAGACGGAGTTCCTTTAGTCGATGAATTATTCCAGCGGACATGCGTGTTGGAGCCGTAAGAACAGCCGCATAATCTACGAGAATCCGTGGCTTACCCTGCGCGAAGAT
>PUMX01000183.1 GCA_003552485.1 Candidatus Hydrogenedentota bacterium | reverse complement strand
CGTTCTGGCTTCTTTTTGTTCATCGCCAGGAGTCGTCCGTGCTGCTTCTGTGCGATTACCTGTTCGGCGTGCCGACAATCGCCGGCGATGCGCGCACCGGCTTTATTCTGTGGGCCGAGGTCGATCCGCTTGTGGTCGCGTTGCCAGCGAGCACTGCGGTGACTCTTGTGATTTCGTGGCTCACTCGCGGCCTGCCGGCTGATCACTTGGAACGATGTTTTGAGGCGGGGAGATCCTGAGCAATGCGTGACATAGTGCTTGGGATAACCGCTTTTCTGCTGTCTATTCGAGGAAGTATTGACGCAATTGAACGATAAACGATACAGGAAACGAAGCTAACCAATGTTCTTTCTAACTGTCCTCGTCATTGTCTACGTCTTCGTAATGGGCTACCTGGGGTATCGAGGATTCCGGGGCACCCGCACCGCTACGGACTACCTCGTCGCCGGCCGGGAGATTCATCCCGTGATCATGGCCCTTTCGTATGGAGCGGCCTTCATCAGCACGTCGGCGGTAGTCGGGTTCGGCGGGGTCGCCGCGGTCTATGGGCTCGGCATTCTATGGCTGACGGTGCTGAACATTTTTGTCGGCATCTTTTTGGCCTTTGTCCTACTGGGTAGCCGCACCCGTTACGTTGGCCACCGGCTCGGCGCGCACACGTTCCCCGAGCTGTTGGGTAAACGCTACCAGTCGTCGTTCATTCAGGGCCTTACGGCCATTCTTATTTTGCTCTTCATGCCTCTCTACTCCGGCGTGGTGCTGATGGGGGCCTCGAAGTTCATTGAGGTGCGGTTCGGCGTCGAATACGAAATCGCTTTGTTCTTTTTCGCCGCGCTTGTAGCCATGTATGTTGCGGTCGGTGGACTCAAAGGCGTCATGTACGCTGACGCCTTGCAGGGCGGCATCATGATCACGGGTATGATCCTGCTGCTCGGCATGACCTACGTGGGCTTGGGCGGATTCGCCAGCGCGCATGAACGGCTTACCCAGTTTTCGCCCGCCATTGTCGAACTCATGGGAGAGCGCGGGCATCGCGGCTGGACAGCGATGCCCGCATTCGGCAGCGAACTCTGGTGGACGCTTATGTCAAGCATTGTCATCGGCGTAGGCATTGGCGTGTTGGCTCAGCCGCAGCTTGCCGTTCGCTACATGACCGTGAAAAGCCGGCGCGAACTCAACCGGGCCGTGCTCGTCGGCGGCGTATTCATCCTCTTTCTGACCGGCGGCGTTTTTGTGACTGGCGCGCTGTCGAATCTCTACTTCCTTAACGATGCCGAGTTTGGCGTCATGGCTTTACTTGCGGCCAACCGCGACATCGAGCAGATTATTCCGTTGTTCATCACGAACTACATGCCCGGCTGGCTTGGCGACATATTCTTTGTGAGCCTTATTGCCGCCGCCATGTCGACCGTATGCAGCCAGTTCCACGCCATGGGCGCCGCCGCGGGCCGCGATTTCTACGAGGATCTTATCAGGCCCGGTTCTAAGGAGAGCGCAACGGTCGCCGTGCGTGTGGGCATCTTTATTACGTTCCTTATGAGCGTGGCCTTGGCCTACATTCTGCCCGTGCACCTGGCGGGCATGGGCGCGGCCATTGTGGCGCGGGGCACCGCCATATTCTTTGGACTGTGCGCGGCTACCTTCATACCCATGTACGTGGGCGGGCTCTATTTCCGCTTCATCACGCGCGCCGGCGCTACCGCCGGCGCGTTGACGGGATTCGGTGTTAGCGCGTTCTGGTTGCTCTTTGTTCACCGCCAGGAATCGTCGGTGCTGCTGCTGTGCGATTACCTGTTTGGCGTGCCCACCATCGCCGGGGATGCGCGCACCGGCTTTATTCTGTGGGCCGAGGTTGACCCGCTTGTGGTCGCGTTGCCCGCGAGCATCGCCGTGACCCAGGTGGTTTCGTGGCTCACCCGCGGCCTGCCGGCTGATCACCTGCAACGATGCTTTGAAACAAGGAGGCCTTAAACCATGCTTGGATTCGCCGACCCCTGGATTACCCTGGCGTTTGTGTTGTGCATCGCCAGCGCCGCGCTGTGCGTAGTCTATGGCTACGTGAACTGGAATAACGGCGGCGAGGAGGAGACGCCGTTGCCCGAAGACGAGCAATGGCTACGCGAGGAAGAGGAACTCGAAGAGGAGCTGTGAGTCGTGGCGGCGCAAATGCCGCGTGCGAGAAATAAAGCGGCGCCGGCGTGAGTTTCCTTCATATGGATGCGGCGGCGATGGACGTCGTGAGCAGGCACGGCCTGTTTCCGTTGCGCAATGGTTGGAAGAGCGCCATGAGAATCGTATCACTTGCAGGCTCGTATGTTTTACTCCTCCCGATACTGCTGACCAGTTGCGGACTGGGAGGCCAACCCACCGAGGCGGTGACTTCCATGGAAAAGAACGAGAAGATGGGCGCGCCAGGAACGTCAATGGTGGTGGTTCGCCTATTTAATGAACAGGGCGAACTCTCGCCGCCCGTCTCCACGCCGAAAATTGAACGTGACGAGGCGGAATGGCGGGAGCTGTTGGGTGAAGAGCAATGCCACATCTTGCGCGAAGCCGGCACGGAACGGCCCTTCACTGGCTCTTTACTCAAGAATTCGGAGGAAGGCGTTTATATCTGCGCCGGTTGTCGGCTGCCGTTGTTCTCCTCGCACGCGAAGTTCAATTCCGGTACAGGCTGGCCCAGCTACTTCGCGCCTGTTTCGCCGGAAAACGTAACCGAGCGGCCCGACCATAGCTTGGGCATGCGGCGAACAGAGATCCTCTGCACCCGCTGTGACGGGCACCTCGGCCACGTCTTCAACGACGGCCCCGCGCCGACCGGACTGCGCTATTGCATTAACTCAGCGGCGATGCAATTCGTACCGGCGCATCGATTGAGCGAGCTTGCGGAGACGCCGCCGGAACAAGCCTTTGCGGTCTTTGCGGGTGGTTGCTTCTGGTGCGTTGAGGCGGTACTCCAGCAGATTGACGGGGTCAAGGAGGTGGTTTCCGGTTATGCGGGCGGCGCGGCGAATACGGCCCGATACGAGATGGTGGCTAGCGGCGAGACGGACCACGCCGAAGTGGTGCACATCACCTACGATCCCAACCGGGTGACGTACGAAGCGCTGTTGAGGGGTCATTTTGCGACTCACGACCCAACACAGCTTAACCGCCAAGGTCCCGATGTGGGGCCCCAGTACCGGAGCGCCGTCTTTTACGCCAATGAAGAAGAAAAGGCGGCCGCGCAGCGAATCATCAAAGAGCTTACCGATGCTGGAGAATTCCGCCAGCCTATCGTCACCACCCTCGAACCATTGGACGCCTT
>PUMX01000331.1 GCA_003552485.1 Candidatus Hydrogenedentota bacterium | reverse complement strand
CACCGCAATGAGCACGAAACAGGCCGACGCGATGAAAGTCAGCGTCATATTGTCGCCAATGTTAAGGATCTTCGTGCTCAAGATACTTCCCATCGACACCACGGCCAACGCCCCTTGCAGATAGCGCCAAACGCCCATTCCAGCATAATCGCCCATTCTTCCCTACACCTCCCGAGACCTTCCCTCCAACCTCCTCAATACTGCGCGGTTTCCGGTCATTGTTCACCGGCGCCGGCACAGCGGCGCGAAAACTTGTTCGGCGCCGTATTGGCGGCCAACATAGCAATTCACCAGCGTTGGAATCCATTTCGGCCGTCATTGGGTATGCGCCGGCTTCCATACGGGTGTTCGGCGCCACAAGACGCCCCGCATGGAAGCCGGCGAACGATGCAGATGTTGCATTGCCTCATGAAAGCTGCTATAGTCCGGCTTCCATGCACATAGCGCCGAACCGCTTCGTCAGAGACAGCCGGTGGCCCGTGGGGCCTTAAATCACGCCAGCCGAGACGCCGCGCCGGAATAATCGATACCGCACGCAGCCCTTTTGTGCGTATTCAGCCGCGCTGTCGTTGACGATAGCGCGGCTTTTTTTGTGGCAATCGCCCTTTTGAAGGAGGTGAGATAGTTTGAAACGATCCGATAAAGAGAATTCGGTAGCGGAATTGAAGGAACGGATCGAGAACCACGAGATCGCCGTACTGACGAAATACATCGGCATCACGGCAGGCCAAGCCACGGAGGTGCGCCGCAAGTTGCGCGACGAAGGCGTTACGCTGAAGGTGTACAAGAACCGGCTGGCTAAACGGGTGCTGGATGAGCTGGGGTATAACTCCGCCGCGGAATACCTCGACGGTCCCACGGCTTGGGCGTTCAGTGATGATCCCGTGGCGCCCCCCAAAGCGCTAAAGGCTTTCAACAAGGAGCTGCCGCAGATCGATATGAACGGGGCCATCCTGCAGGGCTCCGTTATTTCGCGGGCGCAGTTGGACGTGCTGGCGGACCTCCCCCCGCGCGAGCAGCTTCTCGCACAGACCGCGGGCGCAATCGCCGCGCCGTTACGCAGTTTTGCGGGCGCGCTCAACGCCTTGCCGCGTAATCTCGCAACAGTTCTCGAACAAGTTCGCAAACAGAAAGAAGAAGGCCAGGAGGCCGCTTAGCTCCGCCCGGTTCCGGGCAAGAACAACATCTACGAAAGGAACGCAACAATGTCAGAGAAGTTGGATCAAATGGTTGATCAAATCGCCGAGCTTTCCGTGCTCGAGCTCAGCGAATTCATCAAGAAGATCGAGGAAAAGTTCGGCGTAGAAGCGGCCGCGCCCATGATGATGGCGGGAGCGATGCCGGCTGCTGGCGGCGCAGGCGCCGAGGCCGCCGAAGAGGAAGCCCCCACCTCTTTCGATGTAATTCTGGCGGACGCCGGTTCCCAGAAGATTCAGGTTATCAAGGAAGTGCGCGCTATAACGGGCCTGGGCCTGAAGGAAGCCAAGGAGCTTGTCGATGGAGCGCCCAAACCCATCAAGGAAGACGCCAACGAAGACGAGGCCAAGGAAATCAAAGAGAAGGTCGAAGGCGTCGGCGGCGTCGTCGAACTCAAGGGCAAGTAATCAGACGACCCTGCCGCGAAACGCCGATGCAAGAGGATGTACAAGAAGCCCCGCGCCGTAAGCAGCGCGGGGCTTCTTCGCTATCACTAATTGGCTAGACACTTGCGGTACGGGCCTGAACGCGTATCCCCCTGCGGATCCTGTCAGGTAATGAAGTGCGCGTCTCACTTACCGGAGGATAATCACTCGTCCATCGGCGTATTGCGCGCGATGGCTTTCGCCAGCTTTCGCCGCCGCCGCTCGCTCGGTTTCTCGTAATGCTTCATTTCTTTGAGGCGTTGCATAATGCCCTCTTTGTTACACTTCTTTTTGAAGCGGCGCAACGCCTTCTCAAACGGCTCGTCGGACTTTACGCGAACTTTCGTCAAGCAGATCAAACCTCCTCTCTGGCCGCCCTGTTGGGCGCGGAATGCTGTCCGCCGCGGGGATTGGTTTTAGCGGGATCCGGCGGCGGAACAGGTAATCGCGGCGCGCCGCAGGGAGCAGCGCCGCGCGTCCAGTCACACTGAGCTCTTTATAATAGCAACCCTTTGTTCATGTGTCAATTTTGGTTGAGCGCCATCAGCCCCAGCGCTGCAACATTGGGCAGCCCTGGCAGCCCTAACTGGCGCGCGTATGAGCGCAATCCGCAGAAGCATCGCTTACGTATGAGAAGCTGTCCGCCATATGCTACACTTAAGCACGCGTCGAACGGGCGGTATTGCACGCCAGCGCCGGCACGTTGCCTGAAGGGCGCTGGCGGTGCGCCAAGCGATGCATAGGTGTATAGTAACGGCATACGATGATCGAATCTACGGAAACGGGCGCCATTCGCAAGCCTTGCGTTAACGAGATTCCCGCCATTAAAGCGTTAATCGACACTGCGGCGCGGGAAGGCAGGGTGCTGCCTCGCGCGACCGCGGAACTGTACGAGAGCGTACGTGACTTTCACGTTCTGGTCGATGAGTTCGGGGTGGGTGGATGCTGCGCGTTGCATGTAGACATGGCGGACCTCGCGGAGCTGCGTTCATTGGTGGTGCGTCACGACTTGCGCGGCGGCGGCGTGGCCACACGCCTGATTAACGCGTGTATGGACGAAGCGGCTCATTTGCGAATAGCCCAGGTATACGCTTTGACACGCGTCCGGCCTCTGTTTGAGAAGCTGGGTTTTCAAGAGATTGACACACGCGAGTTGCCGCATAAGGTCTTTAAGGACTGCGTGCGTTGTCACCTTTTCCCAGGCTGCGATGAAATTGCGATGATCCGTACGGTGATTCCGACGAATGGCGACGCGCGCCCCAATGAAGCGGAGATGCTTTGAATGGCCCAACAACTGCTTGTTAACGCTGGCTTTCTGGGTTTGGGAAACATGGGCAGCGCTATCCTCTACGGGTTGTTGGAATCCGGCACGTTAGCGCCGCGCCAGGCCCTTGTGTTTGACAAGGATGACTCCAAAGCGGCGTCGGCGCAACGTATTGGCGCAACAGTAGTGGACGCGCCCGCTTCGCTCATGAAGGAATGCGAGGTGCTGGTGCTGGCTGTGAAGCCGCAGGATATGGAGGTCGCCCTCGCCGAACTGGTCAACGACGGCGCGGGGAATCCGCTCATTATCAGCGTAGCCGCCGGCATCTCGATCGACTACGTGCGGGAAAGGCTGCACGCCGATGCCCGTGTTATCCGGGCCATGCCGAACACGCCCGCCTTGGTGCGGGCCGGCGCCACGGCGCTTG
>PUMX01000077.1 GCA_003552485.1 Candidatus Hydrogenedentota bacterium | reverse complement strand
GTCGACCCGCCGCCGGAAGAAGAGCCCCCCGCCGATACCGTTAGCATCTATCGCGATGGTTGGGGCGTGCCGCACATCTTCGCGGAAACCGATGAGAAGGCTATGTTCGCTCTGGGCTACGCTCAAGCGGAAGACCGGTTGCCGGATATCTTTGAGAACATCCGCGTGGCTGTGGGCCGTCATGCCGAAATGGTAGGGCCTGACGTCATCGAGAGGGATGTGGCGCTACGCATGGTGCGCAACGCCGAGATGTCTGAAACGCATTGGAACGAGGCGGTAAGTGATGAAGTGCGCGCCTTGGCTGAACACTTTATCATGGGGATTGAAGCATATATGGAGGAATACCCCGATCGGATCCCCGAGCACGCCCTCGACCTCGAGCCTTGGCACACGTTGGCGGTGGGGCGCGCCATGATCCTGCGCTGGCCCATTGGGACCATGCAGAGCAAACTGGGACGACGCGAGGAACCCGAAAACCCTGAGATGGCGTCTAACCAGTGGGCCGTCGCGCCCGAACGCACCGCCGACGGCGGGGCCATTCTGCTAACAGACCCGCACCTGACATGGGAAAACCTCGCCGTCTTCCATGAAGCGCGCATTCGCGGCGACAATCTGGCCCTGAACGCTCACTTTGTTGTCGGCAGTATGCTGGTGGGCCTCGGTCACAATGATTACGTGGGCTGGTCCACCACAACGGGCGGGCCGAGTACGTCGGACGTCTATGAGCTTAAGTTGAACCCCGACAATCCCATGGAGTACGAACTCGACGGCGAATGGCGGACACTTGAAGAGCGGACCGTCGAAATTGGCGTTGCCGGCCAGGATGAGCCGCTGGTTCACACGATCTATGAGAGTTATTGGGGACCGCTGCTGGAAGAGCCGGATACGGAGAACAACGTCGCCTACGCCGGCGCCACCCCGTACATGGACGCCACCGAGCTCCTCGAGCAAGCCTATGCCATGGGCGTCGCTACAAACGCCGATGAGCTATACGAAGCCATGGCGATGAACCAGTTCATGGAGCAAAACATCATGTTCGCCGATCGCGATGGCAACATTGGCTATGTTCGCGTCGGCCGCACGCCGATCAGACCGGAAGGGTACGATTGGCGCCGGCCCGTGCCCGGGCACACCACAGACACCGAATGGGAAGGCGTGCATCCCATCGAGGATCTTGTGCAGATCATGAATCCGGAACAGGGCTATATGCAGAATTGCAATATCAGCCCCGAGAATATGATGGTCGATTCGCCGCTGTTGCCGGAGGACTATCCCGAATACATCTACAATGTGTCGTGGGACACGGATAATCCGCGTAGCCGCCGCGCGGTGGAGGTTCTCCACGCCAACGACAACATGACCCGCGAAGAGGCGCTTGCCCTCACTACCGATGTGTATTGCCTGCTGACAGAACCCTGGCAAGACGCGTTGCGCGAAGCGGTAGACGCGGTTGGCGAAAACCATATGGAGGATCCCGCCTTTGCAGAAGCAGTTGAGATGCTGCTGGAGTGGGACGGCGAGTTCACCCGCGTGAGCCGCGGCACACCGCTGTGGAAACACTGGCGCTTGAAATGCGAAGCCGAGGGAGGCGTCGACCTGGAAGCTATCGCCAATGAAGAGACGCTAGAAGACGCAGAACAAACCGCTCTACTCGATCGGTTGGCGGAATCGGTTACCGAGTTTCAGGAGCTTCACGGCGCCATCGACCTCGAGTGGGGCGATACCCACATAATCGAACGGGACGGCCAGAGTTATCCGGCCTGCGGCGCACAATTCGGCAGCGGGCTCGACGGCGCAAACCGCACCAACACGCTACTGGATGTGGATTACCGGGAAGACCCCGAAGCCCCGGGTCGTTACGTCGGGTATCGCGGCTCGTTTGCGATATCGCTGATGTTCTTCCACGAAGACGGCGTCGAATCCTACACCGTCGTAACCTGGGGACAGAGTTCCGACCCGGATTCCCCCCATTTCATTGATCAGGGCCGAGAGCTGTTTTCGAATCAACGGCTAAAGCAAACCGCCTTTACGCGGGAAGCGTTGCAAGGCCGCATCGAAAGCGAGAAGGTGTTGACGCTACCGTGAAGAACCAACGGTCTGGAATGGAAATCCTGCAGGACTTCATTCGGACCGAATATGCGCTTGGAGAAGTAGGCCTGCCCTGGCCGCTGGAACACGCCCACCAGCGGCGCCACCAAAAGCTGTTGGTGGACACCGGGGCAGGCCGCTTTCTCATCAAGACCTATTACCGCAGGCCCGAGGTGCTCGACGCGCTCCGGTTCCAGCATCGCCTGTCCGACCACATGCACCAACACGGACTGCCGGTCGCCCACATTCAGGCGGCGCGTAGCGGCAAACGCATCGTCGAGGCCGATACATGGGCCATGGAGTTACAGGCCTTCGTCGAAGGCGAAGCGATGCCGGTTAATGAGGAAACGCTGCGCATCGCCGGCGACGCGCTGGGCCGTTTTCATGTAGTGTGCGTCGACCTGCCCTGTCCCGAACGCGACACGCGCATATGGCGATTCAGCGAGGCCCCGCGCGAAACATTTGCCGCGCTGTACAAGAAGGCGCGCGCGCGGGGAGATCCAGAGCATTGCGATGCGTGCTGTAACCGCATCGCGTTGTTTCTGCGCGACGCCGCTCACGCCCTGCGCTTCGAAACCCGCAGTCAGCTCGAAACCGGCCTCATCCACGGCGATTGGCACAGCGGGAATCTCATCTTTCGAGATAGAGAGCTCAAAGCTATCGTGGATCTCGAATTCGCAGGGGACGGGTGTTACCTCGAAGACCTGTCGTACGCCGTCTCTAATCTATGCATTCGCACCTCGACCGAACCCGAACGGCTGGCATGGCGCACGGACACCCTGCTCAGCGCCTACCAGCGCCACCGGACTATGGCCTTCGAGGAAGCGCTCGCGCTCTACTACGCCGTGGGTATTAAACACGTCGCCACCGTCGCCTATCAGCTCCAAGTGAAGGAACACGTCGCAGGCCTCGATGCTGGCGATTGGCTTCCGCGTTTGGCTCAGCAATGCGGCTGGCTCATCACCCAAGCCCAAGCCCTGCGTTGGCGTTAAACTCAACGCGTACGCGCCGTACGGGGGTCCCCACCGGGGCCGCGGACGCACGAGGCGGTCTCAGCGTATGCGCGCGCGCTCTCCGCTGTCCCACAGATCCGCGTTGCCGCCCAAGTGAGTCTTGATAGGTTCTGTGATCGCATTGAGCCGATCAATCACGTCCTGGCTGAGTTGCAAGTCCGCCGCGGCGGCGTTGCGGGTCACTTGATCGGCGCGGCGCGCCCCCGCGATGACCGATGTGACGCCGG
>PUMX01000196.1 GCA_003552485.1 Candidatus Hydrogenedentota bacterium | reverse complement strand
GGCAGTCACTACGCGCCCAACCGGCGCGTCAACGAGCAATTTGAAGAGATACCGGGAGATGGCGGCGCACCCGTGTGGCGATACACCTACGACTGCGAGGGACCCAACATAAACGGACTGCGCGTAACGCGCGATGTCCAACCCCTAGCAGGCGAAGCTTCAATTCGCGTGCGTTGGCGCGTCGAACACCGTGGCGATGAGGATCTGTGGGTTGCGCCGTGGGTGCGACAGGATGTGGTCCCCGGCGGCGCTTATTCACCGGAGGCGCGCCTCGATGTGCCGGCATTGCGCCGTGGGATCGTCAACCCGAAGCATAGTGGCTATTTCGCCGCGGCCCGCAACTGGGTAGCCGCCACCGATCCAGACAACCGTGAGACAGTCTACGGTGTGTTCGACGCAGAGCAGACGCTGGCGTTTCTGGCGGTCCGGGACGACTCCAACGAATTATTCGGCATGCAGACCGCCTTCATTCCCGGATTGCTGGAACCAGGTGACACATGGGAAACCACATATCGCATCAACAAGGTGCGCGGCCTGTCGCGGATCGACTTCGCCAGCGATGAAATTGCGGCGCAACTGGACTATAACGATGGGGAACTACAAGTGCTGCTAGCTGCAGCCCGGCCTATCCCGCCGGCAATTGTAGAAGCCACCATCATGGATGAGAACGGCGAATCGTGGCGTTTGCCCAAGATGCGGCTACCCGGCGAACTACAAGCTGACCAGACGGCGCGGATGCGCTATGAGTGGGAAGCGCCGCACGACGGAGATTTCGATTTCCTGGCCCGCTTCACCAACGCCGGAGAGACGCAAATGCTCGGCCAGGACACCCGGTCCCCTCACGGAGGCATCGACACACGCTTCCGCGCCGGCGAGGGCCGCATACGCGACATGGAAGCGTGGAGCACCGCACCTTACGCGCTGAACCGCGGCGAACGCACGGTACGGCGCAATCTCGCCCTATCCGGAGACGTCAACGTATGGTTTGAGTCCGCCCTGAATAAGGTGTACCCCGAGGATCGGGCAATAGCCACAGGCGAACGTGGCGATACGGTTCAGGTGCGCATGGCTCGCAACGAGCGGCAATCCTTCCAGATAGTATTGCGGCCGCGGGACGATGAACCGCTACGCAACGTGGCCGTGACCGCCCACGATCTCCGCCACGAAGAGGAAAATGCGCGAATCAGCGCGGATCACATCACGATTCGTAACGTGGCCTTCCACGACGTGCGTATTCCCTCCCACTTCGAAGGCCCCACTGGCCGTTGGCCCGACGCCCTTCCTCCACACGAAACCTTCGACGCGCCAGGCGGCCAGAGTTCGCCAATCTGGTTTACGGTCCACGCGCCCGCCGATACGCCAGCGGGGACTTATCGGGGCATGATTGAAATTCTCGCGTCGGATCATGCGCCCATTGAGCTGTGGGCTGAGATTGAGGTCTTTGATTTCGCCCTTCCCGAAATGCCCTCGCTCCGAACCGGCTTCCGCTACTGGGGCGGGCGCGCCCGGGAAATGGCGGCCGAAAGAGGCTACACCGGCTCGCCTGAAGCACTCGACGAGGCCCACCGCGATCTTGCCTTGCGACACGGCATAACATTGCGGGAATTGGCGGCCTTTCCCGCGGAAAGCCCCGATTATGAGGCCAGTCTCCGCGACTTTGAACCGAAACTGCGGGAACTACAGGAACAAGGCGCCAGCATGTTCTTCGTCCCGCATTCGCTGCTCGACGTGCCCGAGCAACTGAGAGCGGCCAATGCGTTCGTCCGCGAACACGAACTGTCAGACCGGGTGTTCGCCCATCTCGGCGACGAACCCGCGCAACCATCCTGGCCTCGTGTATATGAACGGGTGCAGCAATGGCAGGAGGCCGCGCCTGATATCCCTGTGATGGTCACCACGTATGGTATGCAACCCTTCCTGCCCGAGCGGGTGAACATCTGGGGCGTGCATATGCCCATGCTCGACACCGCGAACAACCGGCCGATCCTTGAACGCACGGCAGAGGGGGGCCGGGTATGGGGCTATGTGAATCACGCGCCGCCACGGCCGTACGGCAACTTGTTCATCGACTTTCAGGCCATCGAACACCGCATACTCTTCTGGCAGATGTGGGCGTTGGGCTTCGAAGGGTTTCACTACTGGGGCGCCAACTACGCCCCGCCCGGCGAGGACCCTTGGCGCCGACATGTCGACGTCACGCCCGTCAATGGCGACGGATTGCTTATCTACCCCGGCGCTGATGGTCCGGCGCCCAGCATCCGCCTGAAGACAGTCCGCGATGGCATACAGGACTACGAGTATCTGGTCATGCTGGGGGATCGCATCCGGGCGCTACGGCGGCGCGGCGGCGCGGAATCACTGCTCGAGCGGGCCAACGAGGTGCTGCACAGTCGGGTACCGGCGGAAAAGGCCGAGGACGCGATCTATGAGCGGGATCGGCGGATCAACGCCCGCGAGCGCTCGGTCCGCCGCAAGCTCCTCCGCCACCTGACGGTGAACCCCGGCTACGATGTCCCCGTTTGTCTGGCGCTACTGAGTGTCTCCAGGGATGCGGAGCGCATCGGCGACTACTGCAAGAACGTCTTTGAAATCGGGCGCTTCTACACACGGGGCTTCCACGTTGCGAAGTACCACCAGCCCCTGGAGGAGATCGAAGGGGAGTTAGGCGGGATTTTTCGCACGTTGGCCTCGGCGTGCCGGGATCCGGACCAGCAGGAGGCCGCCCGTGAGCGCCGCGAGCAGGCGCGGGACATCCAGCGCCGCTGCGATCAGCTCATCGAGGAGCTGTTCGAGGACGAGGGCGAGATCGAATTCCACGAGGCGGTGGCGTATTCGCTGCTCGCTCGCCACTACAAGCGTGTGGCCGCGCACCTGACCAACATCGCCAGTGCGGTGCTCGGCGAGCTGGCCGAGCTGGACTTCGAGCCGGGAACCGGGGGCGACTGATATCCCCCCTGTACCGCCTTCCCGGCCGTGGCCGGGACCGGCTGAGGCCGCTATGATGGGGACCGTTCCGTCCGGTTCAGCGAGAAGGGACGCGCTGCCATGGCCGACCACGGTCTGACCCTACTGCTGCTGATCTTCCTGGCCCACGTTGCCGCCTTCGGCGCGGCCGGGCTGCGCCGGCGCGAGCCTTACTACGCCGCCACGGTTCTGACCTTCACGATCCTCAGTGCATCGGTGGCCGTGCGCCTCTATGCACCGGGGTGGAGCGTGACGGACCATCTACCGCTCTACGAGCTGCTGCGCTGGCTTGCCCTGCCGGCTGCTGCCGTCTCCATCATCTGGACCGTGCTGCGCGTCCGGGCTCGCCGGGCCCAGCAGCGGGCCGCCGCCG
>PUMX01000041.1 GCA_003552485.1 Candidatus Hydrogenedentota bacterium | reverse complement strand
TTGTTTTTTTTGTGCCTTCTTGTGTTTCTTGTGGCCAATACTGCAGCCAGCCTTTTATTTATAGCCACAAAAAACACGAAAATACACAAAAAGGGGAGCATTATACTTGGTAAAATTACCGCCACCTGTTCCTTTGTTTTTTTTGTGCCTTCTTGTGTTTCTTGTGGCCAATACTGCAGCCAGCCTTTTATTTATAGCCACAAAGATCAACCCATTACATACTTTTTAATCTGTAATTTTGCTGAACCGAAATTGATCAACAGCCCATCGTGGATTCGTGCTGATTTCAAATAACCTATAAGCTGAGAAATATGCTCATTGAGAGTATTTTTCGCTGCCTTTAGTTCTATAATAAGGCAGTCTTCGATAAGCAAATCGGCAAAGTAATCACCCAGTTCAGTGCCGTCTTCGTCATATACTTGCAGTGGATGTTGTTGCTTTACAATGAGGCCCTGCTTTCTCAATCGATGAGCAAGTGCGTTTTCATAAATTTTCTCCAGGTGCCCGTTTCGGTGGTAACTGTGAATGGCAAAACTTGTTTCTCTTACAATATCGCACAATTCATTAATTCTCATTGTCCGCTCCTTCTTGTTGCCATTTTTTTGTGCCTTTTTGTGTTTCTTGTGGCTATTGATTCTGCCCGGTTTTTTGTGCCTTTTTGTGTTTCTTGTGGCTATTCATTGTGCCCAACTTATATTTCAATTACCCGTTTTTCTCTCGCGCTGGTCATGGCGGCGAAGCTGGCCAGGGTGGCGTTGGCCGATTCCGCCAGGGGCACCACGGGCGAGCCGCCCTCCGCCACCATCTTCGCCACCGCCGCGAATTCAGCACCGTGCCCCTTGTCCATTTTGGTTTTCAGCCGACGGAAGCCCTTGAAGCCGTGCCCCGTCAACACCCGGAAATTATCAAGATGCAGAATCCGGCCTTCGGAAAACACTTCGAGATGCTCTTTCGGGTAAGCCTTGTGGCCATTGCCGAAATAATTGATCGTGCCGACGGAGCCGTCCCCGAACGACAGGACAATCGACATTTTATCCTCCTTCACCGCGACGCCCTTGCTCATCCGCATTGCCGCGACGGATACCACCGGGCTGTCGGCAATATGACTGAGCAGGTCAATGAAATGACAGGCCTCGCCGATGATCCGGCCGCCGCCGGTCTCCGGATCATGCACCCAGGATTCCGGCGGAATAATGCCGGCATTGCAGGTGAAGGTCATGGCCAGCGGCTCGCCGCGGCCGATGAGCAGATGCCTGATCTTTTGCGTATGCGGCGAAAAGCGACGGTTGAATCCGACGGTTAGGGATAAACTGCCCGCGGGGACGCGGGCGGTCCAGTTTGCCCGCGGGGACGCGGGCGGTCCAAGGCTGCTTTCCGATGGAGCGGCCGCGTCCTCGCGGCCATGTGTGCTGCTTTCCGTATCATTGCCTGCGGAGACGCCGTCGCTGCTATATTCCGATGCTGTCGCTACTATTCGGGCCAGCTCCTCTTCATTCATGGCCAGGGGTTTTTCCACGAACACATGTTTGCCTGCCTCCAATCCTTTACAGACCAGGGCGGCGTGGCTGCTGTGGCCAGTGGCGATGAAGATCGTATTGACCTCCGGATCGGCCAGCACCATGTCCGTGTCGGTGGTCGCCTGCTCAAACCCGTATTTTTCGGCGACATGAGCGGCGGCCGCCGGGCTGCCGATGTCGGAGACGTATTTCAGCCGGGCACCGCTTTTGCCCAGGGCCGGAGCCATAGTCATTTTAGCGAAATTACCGGCTCCGAGCATAGCCGCCACGCACTGGTCTTGGCCGGTGATTTTTTCCGAGGCCGCCGGGCTAATAGTAACGCTTCGGTTCGGTTCAACAGTCTCCGGATATTCCAGAATCACTCCCAGGGCCGAACGATCGGCGGTGAGTTTTTCATAAGCGGTTTCCGCCTCGACAAAGGCGATCCGATGAGTGATCAGCGGTTTGACATCCAGCCGGCCGTCGGCCATCGCTCCGAGAACCGCCTCGAAATTGCGCTGTTCAGTCCAGCGCACGAAGCCGTAGGGATAGTCCCGGCCTTTTTGTTCATAATTATCGTCGTAGCGACCGGGGCCGTAGCTGCAAGAGACTTGGAAGGTCAGTTCTTTTTCATAAAAATCGGCTCGGGCAAGGTTAAGCCCGACCACTCCGACCAGGATGATGCGGGCGCGTTTGCGGCACATCGTCGCGGCCTGGTGCATAATTTCATCGCCTTTGGCACTGGCCGTGATAAGCACTCCGTCCACCCCCTTGCCCTCGGTCCAGGCATTGGCGGCCGTGATCGGGTCGCTCTTGGCGGCGTTGCAGACGGCTGCCCCGAATGATTCTGCCAGAGCGAGACGCTGCGGATTAATATCCACCGCCAGTACTTCACAGCCGTGAGCCCGCAGCAGTTGAATCGTCACCAGGCCGATTAGGCCGGCGCCGAATACCACAAACTTCTCGCCCAGGTTCGGCGCCGCCAGACGGATGCCTTGCAGCCCGATCGAGGCCAGGACAGTGAAAGACGCTTCCTCTTCACTGACATTGTCCGGGATTTCGGCGCACAAATTCTGTGGGACACTGACGATTTCCGCGTGCGGCCCGTTCGAGACCACCCGGGTGCCGGGGGGGTAATCGCCACAGGCACCCTGACTGTTCTTCTCTGTGTTTTCGATTAGTGTTTGATTAGTGTCGATTAGCGGTTCACCAATAATCACACCCGCATTGCAATAACCGAGCGGCAGCGGTTCATCCAGTCGTTTAAAGACATTTTCCACAGTCGGCAGCAGGCCCTCGGTTTTTATCTTGTCGAGCACCTGCTTTACCTTATCCGGTTGCGCCCGCGCTTTTTGCAGGAGGTTGCCCTGGGAGAATTCCACCAGCATGCGTTCCGTGCCGGCCGAGATCAGGCTGCGAGAGGTCTGGATAAGCACCTGGCCGGAGCCGGGCGCGGGGGCGGGCAGCTCGGTTAGTTTCGTTTCACCGGTGCGGAGGTTTTGGAGGATTTGTTTCATAGGAATTTCTTTTTTTTAATAGTCACAAAAATTTTTCAACCGCAGATTACGCTGATTTACGCAGATGGGAGCAGATATCTTATAGCCACAAGAAACACCCGACTTCGCAAGGCCTACGTCGTGGCATGCAAAAAGTCACAAAAATTGAACAGAAGGCAACCTGACCACTTGCAAACTAAGTGGTCAGGTCGCTACTTTTTTAACCACGGAAGACACGGAACTATCAGACAGAAAAATTGGGGACAAAAAAATGGAGGCAGGGGAGCAATAGTGCCTTAGTTCTTAGTGCTAACTGTTCCCAATATTTCTGTCTTTAATTTTTCTGTCTAA
>PUMX01000329.1 GCA_003552485.1 Candidatus Hydrogenedentota bacterium | reverse complement strand
TACCGCCATGTATGAGCGCCCCAAATGGTCGGATTCTGCTAAACCCGCCGCTGCGGCCGCTAGGTAGATGGCGAAGGCGAGTCCGAGCGTGATTGCGAGGTAGATGCCGATTCCTTTGACGTCAAGTGATTTCATGGTGAACACACCCCATAATTCGTTGTCTTACGCGCCCCAAACGCGGCGCCGTTTGGACCTGAGTCCTGCGCGGCCACCCCAGAAGAAAGAATACTGTTAACCCGCCTGCGCCATCGCTACGTTCGGCGCGCCGGTTTACAAGATAACGCACAAAGAGCCAACTTGGTATACAATCTATGAAAGCCCGAGGGCAAGGCCAGCGAAGGCCTCTATGGAGGCGCGAGCTACACAGAGCGCTCCCGCTTGGAAGCAGGAGCGCCTCGGAGCTCGCTTTTCATTGTTTTCTTTGCACGACGTTGCTGTGTGCTCGGCTCCAGGGTAACTCCCGGACATGGCGGCCTTGGGGCTTCGTGTAGTACAATTGCTTCAATCATGCGTCCTTTTACGGTCAACTGCCGCGCCCCTATTCTCCCGAGCAATTTAGACGGAGGTCAACTTGAAAAGCGACGAAATACGGTCAAGTTTTTTGGAATTCTTCCGCGAACGGGACCACGTTATCGAACGAAGTGATACCATTGTTCCCAGCAATGATCCCACATTGTTGTTTACCAGTGCGGGGATGGTGCAGTTCAAATCCTATTACACCGGCGAGACGCCCGTGCCATACCGGCGCGCGGCGACATCCCAGAAGTGTTTGCGCGCCGGCGGGAAGGCCAATGATCTCGACGAGGTTGGCAAGACCTCCCGGCATCTTACGTTTTTCGAGATGCTTGGCAACTTTTCGTTCGGCGATTATTTCAAGAGCGAGGCTATCCGCTGGGCCTGGGAATACAGCACGGAATGGTTGAAGATCCCTGGTGAGACGATCTGGGCCTCGGTGTACGAGGACGACGACGAGGCTTTCGCTATTTGGCGTGACGAGATTGGCCTTCCCGATACGAAGATTGTCCGGCTGGGCGCCAAAGAGAACTTCTGGGGCCCGGCTGGCGAAACGGGCGCCTGTGGCCCTTGCTCGGAATTGCATATCGATCGCGGCGAATCCCTGGGCTGCGGCCAGCCCGATTGCGCGCCGGGATGCGAGCGCTGCGAACGGTTTCTAGAATATTGGAACCTCGTCTTTCCCCAATTTGATCAGCAGCCCGACGGCTCCCGGCCGCCCCTAAAGAATCGCGGCATCGACACCGGCATGGGCCTCGAACGATTGGCCATGCTGTTGCAAGGCAAGGATAACGTCTTTGACACGGACGTCATCTATCCCGTCATAGAGGCGACGCGGGAGCTGACGTCGGTTCCCTACGAGGAGCATCCCACGCCGTACCGTGTCATCGCGGATCATGCTCGCGCGCTGGCGTTTCTGATCGCCGACGGAGTTCTGCCAGCCAATGAGGGCCGTGGCTACGTGGAGCGGCGCCTGTTGCGCCGTGCGGCCCGGTATGGCCGGGAACTGGGGCTGGATAGACCCTTCATTCATCAGGTGGCGCAAACGGTGGTGGAGTGTATGGGCCACCATTATCCCGAGCTTCACGAGCGCTCCGCGCAAATCGATAAGGTCATCTACACTGAAGAGGAGCGGTTTCGCGGCACGCTTAACCGCGGCATGGATATTCTAGAAGAAGTGTTCGGGCGCATGGCTGCGGACGGTCAGACCGTCGTGCCCGGCGAAGACCTCTTTCGATTGCATGACACCTACGGTTTCCCGCTGGACCTCGCCGCCGATATGGCGGAGGACCAAGGATACACTATCGACCGTGAGGGGTTTGAGGCCGCCATGGGGCGTCAGCGTGAGCAGGCGCGCAGCGCTTGGTCGGGAAGCGGACAGGAAAGCGTTCTTCCTATCTATGGCAAGCTGCGCAGCGAATTCGGCGAGACCGAGTTTTGCGGTTATGATCATACATCCGCCGACGCCGTGGTGCGGGCCATCATACGCGAGGGTGAGGAGGTTGAACAGCTTGCGAACGGCGAAGAAGGCGAAGTCATTTTGGATCGCACGCCCTTCTACGCCGAAGCGGGCGGTCAGGTCGGCGACGTTGGCGTATTGGAAGGCCCCGAAGTTACGGTGCACGTAAAGGATACCAAGGCGCCTGCGCCCGGATTGCCCGCGCATTATGCTCATGTGACGGCGGGAACCCTCAAGAAGGGCGAAGCTGTCAGGGCGCAGGTCGATACCGATCTGCGGGCCGCCACGGCGAATCACCACACCGCCACGCACCTGTTGCAAGCGGCGTTGCGCGATATCCTGGGCGACCACGTGCAACAGGCTGGTTCGCTGGTCGCGCCGGACCGGTTGCGTTTTGACTTTACCCACTTTGAGGCGATCCCGCGGGAACGCCTCATGGATATCGAGCGGCAAGTCAACCAATACATCCGTACGGATGCGCCGATTACCATCGAGTATATGCCCCTTGAAGAGGCCAAAGAAGCCGGCGCCATGGCCTTCTTTGGCGAGAAATACGGCGACACTGTGCGTGTAGTGTCCGCCAACGGATTCAGCAAGGAATTGTGCGGCGGGACCCATGTATCAAGCACGGGCGTTATCGGTTTCTTTAAGATACTCGGCGAGTCCTCCGTATCCGCGGGAATGCGGCGTATCGAAGCGGTCTGTGGCGAGCAGGGCTTGGAGACCGTGCAATCCATGGAGCAGCGGCTTCAGCGGGCCGCGGCGCTACTGAACGCTGCTCCAGACACGGTGGATGAGCGTGTGCGCGCCGTGCTGGAAGAGAACCGGCGGTTAAGCCGTGAAGTCGAGAAGTGGAAGCAGCAGGCGGCCACAGGCGGCAGCGTTGATTATATGGACCAAGTCAAGGAGATCGATGGGATCAAGCTGCTGGCGACCGAAGCGCCAGGGCAGGATCCCAAAGGTCTGCGTATGGTGCTCGATACCCTGCGCGACAAACTCGGCTCCGGCGTTGTCGTGGTGGGCAGTGCGGCCGAAGGCAAAGCGTCCCTGTGTGTGGCGGTGTCCAAGGATCTGGTGGACCGTATTCGCGCCGGCGATATTGTAAAGGAGCTTGCCCCCATTGTTGGCGGCGGCGGCGGCGGACGGCCCGATATGGCCCAAGCCGGCGGTAAGCAACCCGAGAAACTCCCGGAACTCATTGAAAAGGCGCCGGACATCGTTAAACAACTGTTGCATTAGGAGAGCGCGGTTGGCTGTTGAACGAATAATCGGGTTGGACGTGGGCGATGTCCGTATTGGCGTAGCGGTCAGCGATCCGCTGGGCAGCATGGCCCTGCCCCGCGGCGTCATCCAACGCGGCGCGCCGGAGACTGTGATGACGGCGCTTCATGAGCTTATCGAAGAAACGGAGGCGTCCCGCATCGTCGTGGGGCTGCCCCTAAACCAGCACGGCGAGCCAGGGCCGCAAGCGGAGAAGGTTCAGCGGTTCGCTGAAGAACTCGAACGCCGATTCGGTCTGCCCGTGGACACCCAGGACGAGCGTTTCAGTACTGCCGAGGCCGAGCGGACGCTTATTGGCGCGGACGTGAGCCGTAAGAATCGCCGGCGGGTTATCGATAAGCTCGCGGCCCAGCATATACTCCAGACATATCTTGATCGCCGAACCCGCGGAGAGGACGCATGACCGAGTTCCGCGAAACCACGTCTCCCAAGGACTCATCCTCTCCCCCGCGTCGATTCTGGCGGATCATAAGAGCGACGTGTATCATCGGATTCACGCTGATACTCGTGATCGGCACGCTGGGCGCGCTTGCGGCTTGGATTGCTTATGATCACCTGTATCGGCCCGGCGTCATGGGCCCGGCGAAATCCATTACGATTCCCGCCGACGCCACGGGAAACGATGTGAGCCGGTTGCTTCAAGAAGAGGAGCTCGTTTCTCACGCATGGTTCTTCCGCGCTGCATTGCGCCTCGAAGGCGACAGCGCGACCATTCGCCAGGGTTATTACCAGGTTCCGCAGGGCCTCTCGCCGGTCGGAGTGCTGCATCATCTGCTGGAAGGTCCCGCCGCGGCCCGCGATCCGCGTGACCTGCCGCCTGAACTGCGTGTGACCATACCTGAAGGACTGAATCTCCAGCAGATGGCGGAGCTCTTCGATGATGCGGACGCGTTCCTAGAAGCCGTCGAAGACCCTGAGTTGAGCGCTCGGCTGGATGTCGAAACGGATACGCTCGAAGGGTTTCTCATGCCGAATACGTATTTCTTCGATGAGAAACCCGAACCCCGGGACGTGGTGAAACGGATGATTGACCAGTTTAACCGGGAGTACGCCCGCCTCGTTGTGGCGTATCCGGAAGCCGCTGATATGGATCCCGTCGAGTTGGTGACCATCGCGTCGCTCATCGAACGGGAAGCGCGCGCCGCCGAAGAGCGTCCGCTGGTGTCTGCGGTGATCCACAATCGGATCGAGCGCGGAATGACGCTGGATCTCGATGCGACGCTTCAATATGCGCTAAACAAGTACGGGCAGCGGCTGCTCAACAAGGACAAAGAAGTGGACTCGCCGTACAACACGTACCGCAATCCAGGGTTGCCGCCGGGCCCCATCGCAAACCCTGGCGTGTCAAGTTTGCGTGCGGCTGTGGATCCCGCGGATGCCGATTACCTCTACTTCGTTTCCAACGCTGATGGACGCACGCACACGTTCAGCCGGACTTTGACCGAGCATAACCGCGCCGTTGCCGCATACCGGCGCGATATCGCCGAACAGCGGCGGGCATTGGAGCAGCAATAGGCAGCCTACTATTGACGGAGCGTGTCTGGAGGATAGATAACAAGGCATGGTCCGTATGCTACTAATGAACCGTTGCGGGGAGTAACCGACGCATGGCCCATGACGCCAAATCCTCGAAGAATGACCGGCTGTGGAACAATTGTCTAAATGGCGCGCGGGTCATGGTCGCCTGTGGAGAGCACATTGAAAGCGAACTGCCCCATGTGCGGGAGCTTGGCCTCGGTGTCGAAATTCAAACCTTTGCGCACCCATCGGTGCTGTCGGGCGATCCCGAGGCGCGCCTTAAGACAGTCCAAGTAGCGCTTCAGGGGCATTCCGGTCCTATTGGTTATCATGGCGCGTTCATCGACACCGTGCATTTCAGCCTCGACGCTGATGTCCGCGCTGTAGCCCTGAGGCGCTACGAACAGTCCATGGAATACGCAGTGGAACTGGGCGCGGAATTTGTCGTTTTCCACAGCCAATACAACCCGTTGGTGCGCCTTTCCTCCTATCCAGGCTTGTATCACGAACGGAGCATGGAGGTTTGGCCGGCATTGCTCGACAAGGCGGACGCGCTTGGCGTGAACATCCACATCGAGAATATGTTTGATGATACCCCTTTTCCCATTGCCGGCCTTATGCGCGCCCTGGAGCATCGGCGGGTCGGCGTGTGTCTGGATATGGCGCATGTCCATCTCTTTTCCCGAGAGCCACTCTCCGTGTGGATGGACGCGCTCGGCGGATATGTCGTTCACGCTCATCTCAGTGATACAGATGGCGTTTACGACGAACACCTGCCTTTGGGCGAGGGCGTGCTTGATATACCGGGGTTCTTACGGGCTTGCGAGCCGTTGCCGCGTCTGCGCTTCTACACGCTTGAACATGACCACTTTCAGTCGGCTTCTGCGAGCCTTGCATATCTTGGGTATTCCGCTTGACCGATTGCTGCTTTTGCGTGGCTGCTTTGCTATTTGCTACGTTCTACCTGAAGACGTTCTATTGGGGAAAAGCTGGCTTACCGGGGGAAATCAATGACTGAAGAACAGTGGCGAATGTTGTCCGCCGTTGTCGCTGGCGAATGGAGGGGTTCCATGCCGGTGGGCTTTATTATCGACAGTCCGTGGCTGCCGGGATGGGCGGGCGTGGACCGAATGGACTACTACACCAGCGAGCAGTGCTGGTTAGAGGTCAACCTAAAGGCGGTTCAAACGCTTCCTGACGTCATCTTTCTTCCTGGCTTCTGGTCTGAATACGCCATGGCGACAGAACCCTCAGCTTTTGGCGCAAAATGCGTCTGGCCGGAAGGGGATTTTCCGTATGCGGAGAAGATGATCGATAGCGTGGAAGACATCGCTCGCATCCCCCAGCCCAATCCGCGCCGTGACGGTCTGCTTCCTTTTGTAATCAAACGCCTCCAGCAATGTGAATCGCGCATGAACGATGCTGGTCATGGCGTTTATTTCGCGGTCGCCCGCGGACCAATGAATATCGCCACCTTTTTGATGGGTGTCACTGAGTTCTTAACGGCGCTGCGCATGGCCCCGGATGAGGCGCATCGGCTGCTTGACCTCGCTACCCGCTTTCTCGAGGACTGGCTGCAGTATCAGAAGGAATGTTTCCCTTCTATCAGGGGGATTCTGTTACTGGACGACATCGTCGGCTTCACCGGCGAAGACGACTTCCGGGAATTTTCGCAACCCTATCTCACGCGGGCGTTCAACGCCTTTGACGCGGAGGTCCGCTTTTTTCACAACGATGCAGAAGGGACGGCGACCGCCCAGCACTGCGAAGAGATTGGAATTAACCTTTTCAACTTCAGCTTTCAGCATAGCATTGCCGAAATGCTGCGCCTGACGCATGGCAATGTAGCGCTGCTTGGCAATATTCCGCCGCGCGACGTGCTGGCCGAAGGAAATCCGGAGCAGGTGCGCGAAGCCGTCTTTGATTCGTTGCGTGGGGTGCACGATACGAGCCGGATCGTGCTCTCTTGCGGCGGCGGGATGCCCCCCGGCGTTCCCACGGAAAACATACGCGCGGTTGTTGAGGCGCGCGACGCAGTTAGCGAGGCATAAATCGCTAGTGCTCGCGAGGACTGTTTGGTTTGTGTGGCTTGACGCGGCGCTTTCGCAACAAGCCGGGAAGACGACATAGGAGTAACAAGGAATCCATGCAGAAGAAAACGGTACGCGGCGGCATTGTTGGCGCGGGCTTCAGCGCCCGATTTCACTATGAGGGCCTGCGGCGCGTTTACAGCGCCAATGTCGACGTCAAAGGAGTCTACGCTCTCGATAGGGATCAGGCCGGCCAGTACGCGCAGGAGCGTGGTATTGACGCCTACGATTCGCTCGAAGCGCTTATCGACGATGTTGACGTAGTGCACTGCTGCGTGCTTGTGAAGGGTCACGAAGATATTGCGCTCGCGGCGCTGGAGCGCGACAAGCATGTCATCGTGGAAAAGCCGCTCACCGGCTATTTGGGGGATGACACCGAAGAGTTTCACGGGGACACTTTCCCAAAAGAGGACGCGCTTCGGCATGGTCTCGCCAGCGTCGAACGCATGCTGGAGGCGGAGCGCAAGAGCAAGGGGCGGATCTTTTACGCAGAAAACTGGGTGTACGCGCCCGCCATTCAGAAAGAGCGAGAAATCCTCGAGAAGACGGGCGCGCAAATCCTTTGGATGCACGGTGAAGAGGCCCACTCCGGCTCCCACAATCCCACATACGCTTACTGGAAGTATTCAGGCGGCGGCGTGATGATCGGTAAAGGCTGTCACCCGCTCACAGCCGCGCTTTATTTGAAGCGTGTGGAAGGCCGCGCCCGTGACGGCAAGCCCATACTGCCCAAAGCCGTGACGGCGCGCACGCACGCCATTACCCGGCTCGACAACTTCCGCGACGAGGGGCACATTCGCCGGGATTACTACGACATCGATGATTTCGCCATGATGCACGTTGTGTTCGACGACAACACCATCGCAAGTCTCTTTACTTCGGACATTATTCTGGGCGGTGTGCACAACTGGCTTGAAATCGCTACAAATAACCACCGCACCATCTGCAATATCAATCCGAACGACGCCATGAAGGTGTATAACGCCGAGGAGAGCAACTTCGCGGATATCTACACCGTTGAGAAGACGGGCACGAAGCAGGGGTGGACGTTGATGCCGCCCGACGAGGACTGGTTTACAGGTTATCCACAGGAGATCAACGCCTTCTATCATGCCGCCGCCTACGATGAGCCGGTGGAAAGCGACAGCCGGCTGGGCGCGGACACCATCTCGACGATCTACAGCGCCTATGTATCGGCGGAACGCAATGGCGCGGAGGTCCCCGTCAAAGCCTACTGAGGCGTGTATTGCTCACTGGCTACGCCGTCTAAGGCGTGGCCAGTGAGCTTACTTTCGGCGCATTACTCAGAGCAGGCGTTATTCGGGCGCCCCGAGCCCCTCTGCGAGAGACCGGATCTGCTGGATTTCTTCCGCCGAAAGCTGGATCTCAGCGGCCCCGGCGTTCTCTTCGATTTGACGCTCGTCACGCGCGCCCGCAAGCGCTGTAGTGACGCCCGGTTGCGCGATAACCCAGGCAAGCGCCAATTGGGCCAAGGTCGCCCCGCGCCTTTCCGCTATCGGTTTGATTTGCTCGAGCATATCCAGCACCCGCCTGCGGTTTTCAGGCTGGAACCAGGGATGACTTGTCCGGTACTCGTCGTCGCGAAACTCACGGTCCATGGTGACTTTGCCGGTGAGCAGCCCATGGCCCATTGGCCCGTACGCTAACACGCCAATGTTATGATCGCGACAGAACGGCAGGACATCGTTTTCAATGTCGCGCTCGAGATAGCTGTATCTCGGCTGGTTACTGGCCAGCGTAACGGATTTCATGGCTTCTTGCATCAGCTCCGGCGGGAAATTGCTGACGCCGATCGCCCTGATCTTGCCTTCGTCCTGCAACGCCTTGAGCGCCGCCATACTATCCTCGACGGGCGTTGTGCTGTCCGGCCAGTGGCATTGATAGAGGTCGATGTGATCCACATTCAGACGGCGAAGACTCTGTTCGCATTCGTAACGAATGGAGTCCGGCCGCAGGTTCTTATAGATGTTTACCGGCGTTCCGTCGTTCATCTGGCTGGCCATGGCGAACTCGCCCTCCTCGCGATCCCAGCGCAGGCCGCATTTGGTGGCGATAATCACTTTGTCGCGCCGACCTTCCACGGCCTTGCCGACCACGCTTTCGCTATGGCCCATGCCATAGATCGCGGCCGTATCAATACAGTCAACGCCCAGTTCTACGCCTCGCTGAATCGCCCGAATCGCCTTGGCGTCGTCTGAGCCGCCCCATTTCCAGCCGCCGATCGCCCAAGCGCCAAACGTAATGACTGGAACATACAGATCGCTTTGTCCGAGTTGTCGCCGTTCCATGATTGCGGTGCTCCTTCTCGAATATTTGGCTTCAGAATCCCCGAAATGGTGTGAATAGATTCGTTCATAATGCGATGAATCGTCTAAAAACTATGGCGGGACCCCTCCACTATAACGAAGGCGTCTCCGTGGCGTCCAGCCTGCCAAAGCTCGGCGAGGTCTTTAGCACGGTTTCCGGCCTGTGTTAGAATTTATTGAGAAGGTGAGAGAGTGTTTTGGGACGTTCAGTTTGCTCCGGGGGGAGGATGCAAGGTATCTACGCTGCCTTTTTTAGGGCCGCCGACCCTAGCAGACCCCCTTTTTGAGCAATGGAGTCCCTGAAAACCAGATAAGGAGTAAACGAATCGTGGAACAGGAGACGGCGACTTTTCTCACTGAAGAAGAGGGTCAGCTCCTGCTGCGAATCGCCCGGACCAGTCTGGAGCGTTGGGTGTGTGAGCAGGTCCGCGTCTCCGTCGAGTCTTTTCCCCTTACGCCGCGGCTGCGTGAACGGCACGGCGCGTTCGTCACCCTACGAGCGCACGGGCGATTGCGCGGCTGCGTGGGATACACGGCCAACGTGCAGCCGCTTGCGCTGACCGTGCGTGAAAATGCAATCAACGCCGCTAGCGTGGATACTCGCTTTTCACCGGTCACGCCTAGTGAACTTCCGGATATTCGCATCGAAATATCCGTGCTTATCACCCCAGAGGGCCAGGAAACCCCCTTCCGTCCGGTTTCCGACCTCTCCGAAGTGGTTATTGGCCGTGACGGCCTTTACATAGAACGCGATGGCGCGCGCGGCGGCCTCTTGTTGCCTCACGTGGCCTTGGAAGAAGGATGGGATCGGGAGACCTTTCTGCAGGCGGTGTGCAGAAAAGCCGGATACCCTGCCGACGCTTGGCCGGCCCCTGGATGTTCGCTTTACCGTTTCTCTACGCAAATCTTCAGAGAAGGCGACGCCTGAAGCGCATCTGCACGCGAAACTTTACGATATGACCACGTTAGCGAACGACACAATGCCGCCGGCCGGATCATGGGCGTAATCATAATGCACCAACTCGCTTTGGGGCTCGCTGTGCGCGCCGTCGAGAGCCCGCAAGGCGGAATAAATGCAATTAAGGCCGCACACCCGCCGCTCGTTGTCGTCCTTCATGACTGAGGAGTAGAAGCCTTTGGCGTCGGTGCTAAGCGTGTGCTCGAGGTCTTCCCTGTCCCTTTCTCTCACTGCTTCGATGACCGGCTCGGTGATCTCGAATGCATCGCCAAACCGCTGGCCGACGTGGGCCAGATCCGCGCCAGCAATGACGGCGATCCGGCCGTCGTAACGGAGGACAATCTCTGCGCACCGGTTCAGGAAAGCCTCTGCGCCGTCCTTTTCGTCGCCCTCTGCTGAGCGAAATTCGGGGATAAACTGGCTGCACAATACCGGGACAATGGGCGTATTGGAGCCATAGAAATAGGCGAGCATGACTGCTTGAAACTCGATGGAGTGCTCGGTCCGGTGGACTCCTTCATAGGCGAACGGGTCCCATGAGCAGGCTTCGGCCAGTTCGTCAACAATCTCTACGGCGTTGGGCACATTACCGAACGGTGTTTCAAATGGTTTCCGCGTGAGGATAAACGGGGCCGGAGGCGCTGCATGGGCGACGCCGAACACGAGAACGGCTTCCGGCCGTCCCTTCTGATACAGGCGGCTGTACCCGTGGGCGTACGCCGCGCCGCCGCGTTGGAAGTCAATGTGCGGCACGATAAGCCCGCGCAACGGTAGGGTGTGCGACTCTTGCGCCGCCGGCCTGGGTAGAGCGAGGCCGCTATCGCGAAAACAGGCGTCCAAGAATTCGCGTAAGTCCGCGGAATTGCCGGGATAGGATCGGTCCGCCAGATAAGCCGGCCGGACAGGGCTTTCAGCGAAACGTTGGTCTACCTCATGTTGCAGCGAGAAGAAACGCTTCGTGTTGAGAAAACCTTCTTCGTCAAGTTTCGAGACAACCTTGTCTATGTCGTTGCTCGTAAGGAGATCGCGGCCAAAGTGATTGATGAAGTGTTGCCGGATTTCCTCGTGCCCGTTGCGTCCATCCAGCATGCTGGCCACAAAATAGGCGATGGGGCTGAGCAGCACCTGTTCTTCTACGTAGCCCTGGGGGTCGGAAAGGCAGATATACGGCTCTCCCTCGTGTTCTAGAGGGATCGCGTCGAGACAACGCAGGGCCGGCAAAGACATGGACGATTACTCCCTTTTCCGACTATCGATACTTCCGCCCGGTAGCGGCATAAACCAAAGAAAGCGGGGCTTTCCAGCCCCGCTTTCATATGAGTCCCCGCATAGTGCCGTTGGGTGAGAAACGTTTGAACCTATCCACAAGGGGGGTGTCCTCACGATGGCCACCCAACTTCCGCGCTATGCGCGGCCTGTTGTGGGCCACACGGATATTGGACTCCCGGTTCAAACTACTTAAGGATCAACGTTTACTCGACCCACTCGGACACAGCAGGGAGGATCAGCGTTTCCAAGTAAACTATAGCACCTTGGCCCGAATCCGTCAATCTTCAATCCTCAGTCGCGGCAGAATAGAATATTGCCAGACCCATCGAAACGAAACGGCGAAGGTTCGCGTTGGCGGCTCACCCATCGGTTGACGGTCGTCAGGTAAGCAGTTTGTAAAGCCAGGCTATGCCGAGTACTACACCCACAATGTACCATATGATACGGTTCAGCGGGGAGCGGAACAGCCATTCGGGCCATCGGCCCCATGCCGCCGCCGCCGCGCTGACCGCGCCTAGGGGTATGGCGAACAGCGCGCCTAGCGCAGCCGCGGGCTGAGCCTGAAACCCGTCGGCGAGATCACCTTGCGCTACGAGCGTCACTGCAGTAGTCATCCCACAAAACATGCAGGGCAGACCAAAAAGCTGCTTTGTCATGCATGGCAACAGGCCCATTTGCTCATGGGTGCCATATCCGCGCGGATCCGGCGCAAGCCATAGCGCCAGAGCCCATACTCCCATGATCGCGAGAAGCGGACCGAGCAACATGAATCGCTCTATCGGCGTGGCGGGCCGCCATGCCGATGGGCGCTCCGATCGAGGGTTACTAACAGTCTGGTGTTCAGCGGTCATCACGTCTCGAAGGCTAATCGGCAAGCGCTTGGCGGACAAAGCTGGCGTCACGGGAATGCATCTCCCGTGACGCCTAGCTTCGACCACTCAATACAAGGCCGATATACTCCAGCCTTGTTAGTTATTGTCGGTCTCGGGCACCGTCACGGATACCACCGTTGTCTGTTGGCCACCCCGCAGAACGCGGAACAACGTGGTCATTCCCGGCTGCGCGTGTTCCCGAATAAGCCGTTCGTAGTCCGCGGTGGTGTGGACGGGCTGACGCGCGATTTCGAGGATAACGTCGCCACGCCGAATGCCGGCCTCACTGGCGGCGCCCATGGGGTCGAGACCGGTTACCAGCACACCTCCCTCAATGTCGACTTCAATGTTCAATCGCTCGATCATCTCCGGGGTCAGCTCACGCACCTGGAGTCCGAGATGATCTTCAGGCTCCACTTCTGCGCGCACCTCGGGAGCGTCGTATTCGGCGAGCACGACTTCTACTTCGACGGTCTCTTCGTCGCGCCAAATCTCCAGGGTAACCTCGGTTTCCGGCGCGAGATCGCTGATGGTGTACACGAGGTCATTGGCGTTCTCGATAGGCGTATCGTTCACCCGGCGAATGACGTCATAGATTTGGATCCCTGCCTCTTCGGCGGGTGAGTCCTCGCGCACGCTTTCAACGAACGCGCCGTGATCATCCGGAAGGCCCAACCCTTCCGCCACGCGGCTCGCGTCACTGATGTTCACGCCAAGATAGCCGCGTGTGACCCGGCCTTCGGCGATCAGTTCAGGAACGACGCGTTTCGCCAGATTGACCGGGATCGCAAAGCCCAGCGACTCGGCGCCAAATACGATGGCCGTGTTAATGCCGATGACTTCGCCGTGAATATTCACCAGGGGTCCGCCGCTGTTGCCAAGGTTAATCGCGGCGTCAGTCTGGATGAAATTCTGGAACCGAAGATCGGGATCTGGCAGCCGCAGTTCCTGACGGCCCAGCGCGCTAATGTGCCCGAATGACAACGAGCCTTCAAGACCTTGGGGGCTGCCGATAGCCACGGCGAATTGGCCCACTTTGATCTCGTCGGAATCACCGAGTTCGGCCACGGAAAGCTCTTGATCGGTATCGATCCGGATCACTGCAACATCGGTGTCCGGGTCACCACCCACTACCTCGGCTGGATACTCATCGCCATTGTGCAGACGCACCGTGATTGCCTCCGCCTCGCGAATCACGTGATTATTGGTGATGATGTGTCCGTCCTCATCGATGATGAACCCCGAACCAGTGGCCGGAATACGCCGTTCTCTGTCAGGGCTGGGGCCAGGCATCATCTCATCGCGAGGAATGCCAAAGAAGCGGAACAAGTCTTCGAACATGTCCATGTCCGGCATGCCACGGCCGCGGGGACCTTCGGCCAAACGATCGGCCTCAATGTTCACTACTGACGGACGCACTTCTTCTCCCAGCCGGATAAACGCGCTCTCGAGTTCTTCGAGTAGGGGGCTGGTTTCCGTTTCTGCGTGAGCGGCGAACGGCGCAATCAAAGCCGCCAATAATACCGCTGTTACAAATCGCTTACTCATTACGCAACTCCTTTCGTTTCCACGGTTGATCGTGGAGCTATAGTGTATTGAACGTGCATGCGCACGTCTTCCTCTTCGCTGCTGAACGCCACCCGCTCGGGTCGATGGCGAATAACGCTGACTAGCTTCGAGCCGGCCACGCCAGTCGCTAGTTTCTCCGTCCATTCACCGTACGACTCTGCGAGGAGCGGTTGTCAAATTCGTTGCCGGTGTTCATGGGAATCCGGGGTGGCAGCAATGCAACGGCGCATCGCTGCATATGCCTGGCGGCCGATTCGGCGTCGTTTCTGTATACAGGCGCCGATCAGCGCTCCCGTTCAAACACCGCGATCTTCGGGCGGGGCAACGGACGGTGGCGCGCCGACTTAGCCATCTGCGCAAGTCTCAGATGACTGCCCCTCTCGTCCTTGGAGAACGCCTCGAAGTTTCGTTCGCCCAAGCTCGTCAAAACATGTGCTCCGTCATGCCGGTTATTGGCTAAGCGAACACACACCTCCTTTCCGTTATGCGGATCTTGGCGCCGCTCGCTGGGTGAACCGGCGACGCCGCCTAACCGCTTGTCTGCTTTCAAGCCTCGCCTCATAAGCAAGGCGCCCTTCCCATTTTTCCAAGCGCCGTGTACAGCTGCGAACATTTCGGCGAAGGTTGGCAAAAACAGAGCGCCCAAGCGTTTTTGTGCTTTCAATCCACTAGCGAACACAAAGGCATTCTTCCCGACATGCTCACCGTTGTGTTGGTGGATGAGGGTGACCACGATATGGTTCTCGATGGAAAAGGCCATTCGCTCGGTCTTTTCGGCCACATTGGCGCGAAAACCACTGAGCGGGCTCAGCGTGGTTGTCGAAAGCTGTTGGAGATCACCGCTCATGAGGGGTCTCCCCCATGCGTTTCCGCTGGGGCTCGCGAATATG
>PUMX01000246.1 GCA_003552485.1 Candidatus Hydrogenedentota bacterium | reverse complement strand
TTCTGAGAACCGGCCGATGGCGAACTTACTCGCGTTGAAGAGTTTGGTGCACAGCCGTTTGCCTACCTTGAACACCTGCTCATCATAGGCGGTGTCCACGCCTAGCCGCGCGCGCGCTGCCCAATAGCGAACGCTGTCCGCCCCGAACTGGTCGATCAGGGGCTCGGGCGTGACCACATTGCCATGGCTCTTGGACATCTTCTTGCGGTCGGGATCGAGAATCCAACCGCTGATGACCACGTTGCGCCAAGGGACTTCGCCTTCGTGGCACAGGGCCTTGACGATGGTGTAGAAAGCCCACGTGCGGATGATCTCATGGCTCTGCGGCCGCAAATCGGCGGGGAACAGTTTCCGATGCCGCTCCATGTCGTCGGGCCAATGGCTACTGATCTGCGGCGAGAGCGAACTCGTCGCCCAGGTATCCAGCACATCGGGATCGCCGGTGAAGCCGCCGGGTTGGTCGCGCTGCTCGTCGGTATAGCCTTCGGGTACGTCATCCAAGGGGTCAACAGGCAACTGATCTCCTGTGGGAAGGATGCGCTCCTCATACAACACACGACCGTCGTCACCGATGCGGTACCACACAGGAATCGGCACGCCAAAAAAGCGCTGCCGGCTCAGACACCAGTCTTGGTTCAACCCCTCGACCCAGTGCTCGAAGCGAAGGCGCATGTGTTCAGGATGCCAGTCGATCTTCCGGCCTTGCTCGATGAGCGCTTCTTTCTTGTCGAGAATGCGGCCGAACCACTGCCGCGCCGGGATGAGTTCGAGAGGCTTGTCGCCTTTTTCAAAGACGCGCACGACGTGGCTGATCTCTTCGCGGGGCCGGTCGATGACATCCGCTTGCGCCTCCATGATCTCGACAATCCGCTTCTGCACCTTCTGCACGGGCATGCCCTTAATCTCAGCGTACACGGCGTTGGCGGCGTTCGGGTCAAGGCTTTCCCAGCCCGGCTCGCCAAATCTCACGGGCATGAGGCGGCCGTCCTTGCCGACCACTTGCCGCGTCGGCAGCTTGTATTCCTGCCACCATTCGACGTCGGTCTGGTCGCCGAAGGTGCAAACCATCACGATACCCGTCCCCTTTTCGGGGTCAGCCTTGGGATCGGCCATGATGGGCACGGGCGCCTGGAACAGCGGCGTAACGGCGTTCTTGCCGATGTAATCTTTGTAGCGCGCGTCCTCGGGATGAACGAGCACCGCAACGCAGGCGGCCAGAAGTTCCGGCCGGGTTGTGGCGATGACAACGTCCTTGTCCGTTCCTTCAATACCGAAGCGCAGATAATGATACGCGCTCGGCTTTTCCTTATCGGCGACCTCCGCCTGCGCGATAGCCGTTTGAAAATCGACGTCCCACATGACTGGACGCTCGGCTTGATAGATATCGTCTTGCTTCAGCAGCTCGAGAAAACTCCACTGGGAAACCCGGCGGCAATGGTCGTCGATGGTCGCGTATTCTTGTTCCCAATCGTAGGACATGCCCAGCCGCGTCCACAGATGACGGAAGACCTCCTCGTCTTCCTTCGTGACCACGTCGCACAGCTCGATGAAATTTTTCCGGCTGATGGGCATGGGATCGCCCTTGCGGCCGCGTTCGGCTTTGAGTTCGGGGTCATAATGCAAATGTGGCTCGCAGCGGACGTTAAACAAGTTTTGCACGCGGCGTTCCGTAGGCAGGCCGTTATCGTCCCAGCCGATGGGAAAAAAGATGTTCTCGCCCCGCATGCGCCGGAACCGCACAATGAAATCCTGATGGGAGTAGCTGAAGATGTGGCCCACATGCAGCGACCCGCTCACCGTCGGCGGCGGCGTGTCCACCACAAAGGTCTCCTCGCGCCCGCGCGACGGGTCCCAGCGGTGGATGCCTTCGTTTATCCAGGTCTCGCACCACCGCTCTTCGAGGGCGTGAGCGCTATACTTTTTCGGCAACTCCATGTTACAGCTCCTGCGTGCTTCGCGGATTCAACAGCCGCGGATTAAGAAAAACCAGTTGGGAACAAATCTGCTGGGGGATTGATATTATAGCAAACGATTGCCGAGAGACGCGTAACGTGAGAGCTTTCCGCTCTGGCAGCGGCATACTCCTCATAGCTCGGGCATGAGCCGGCGCCGCCGGAAGACCGTCGCTACAAGCCGGTAAACCACAAGAACAGTCCTTGCAAAGGCGGCAGAACGATCCCGAACAACGGCCGGGCCACGACAATCGCGATAATGATGCCAAACGGTCCTATCTGCTCCAGCATTTTCTGACCATCCGGGGGCAGAAAGTAATACAACACATGATGCCCATCCAACGGCGGGACAGGAATCAGGTTGAAGAAGAACAACACCAGATTAATCATCACCAGATAGAAGACCACCGTCCCTACTTCCGGAGACAAATCGCCGCCGGTTATCGTAAGCGCAATCCTGAGTAAAACGGTGGCCACAACCGCGATCGCGATGTTCGACGCCGGACCGGCGATGGCGATAAGCACCGGATCGCGTCGAATGTTCTTCAGATTCACCGGATTAAACGGCACCGGCTTGGCCCAGCCAAAAAGAAATGGAAACTGAAATACCATCATAATCAGCGGCATGACCACGGTGCCGATGGGATCGGCGTGAACGACAGGATTCAGGCTCACGCGCCCCAACAACTGCGCCGATGGGTCGCCGCAGGCGTCCGCTGTTTTGGCGTGAGCGGCCTCGTGCACGCTCAGAGAGAACAACAGACACAAGTATTGAATGATGATGAAGGCAAACGGGAATTCCAAAGTCTACTCCTTAACGCCGCGGGAAAATGAACCGGCGCAAGTATACGAAACGGCCCCGTTGGGGATCAAAACCCTTGGAATCCCTATCATCCTTGACGGAATCCTAACTCATGGCCCGCCGCCTTCGTGACGTTTGCCAAATGAGCCGTGTTACAATGCGGTTGTTCGGCGTAGCGCCGGGCGTTGAAAAGCACTGTTCATGCGGCCCCCGGGTTAAGAGCCACGCCGACGGGCGCCGCGCCAGAATGACTGGGGTTCTGCACGCGCCAACGCGTGATGAGGTGCGACTAGCATATGAGTACTGTCACCTGTCCGAAGTGCCGCGCCGCCAATGCTCAAGGCGCCCAACGATGCAGCCAATGCAACAGCCCGCTGCACGGTTCCGGTCAAGGCATTCCGGTTTCCGGCCAACCCCACCCCTCAGGCAAATCCGGTCAGCAGAACGCGTCCAAGGAGAAAGCCCAACAAGGCAAAGCACGCGACCCCCGGCAGCAAATCAGCTTTCGCAGAGGCCAAGTGGTTGCCGGCCGTTATACCGTACGTGACCTCATCGGCCGCGGAGGTATGGGATGCATCTACCTGGTCCACGACAATACGCTCAACGA
>PUMX01000448.1 GCA_003552485.1 Candidatus Hydrogenedentota bacterium | reverse complement strand
GCCCATGAGGGTCTCAAAGCCGCCACAAGCAAGGTTCTCGGCGCCGGCTGGCAACGTTGCCGCATGCATTTCATGCGCAACCTGATCGGGCGTGTGAGCAAGCCCAACAAACCGGTGGTCAGCGCCGCGGTGAAGACCGTCTTCGCCGAGACCGACCGCGATCAGGCCCATGCTCGCTGGCGCGAGGTCGCCGACAGCCTGCGCGAGCGGTTCCGAGACGCAGCCGAACTCATGGATGATGCCGAGTACGACGTGCTGGCCTACATGGCTTTCGATGAGAGCTTGCGCTCGAAGCTGCACAGCAACAATCCCCTGGAGCGCGTCAACAAGGAGATCAAGCGGCGCACCAATGTCGTCGGGATCTTCCCCAACCGGGAAGCCGTCATCCGCCTCGTTGGCGCGCTCATGCTGGAGCAGAATGACGAATGGGCCGTCTCCCGCCGCTACATGCCGGTGGAAAAGCTCACCACCATGTGCGACAACCCCGATGCGGCGCGCGCTATCGCCGCAAAGTGAACGAGCAACACCGGCTATGAAGAAGAAGCTGGACGCCAGTTCCTACACCACTCCACGGGACACTACCGTCATTCTCCCTTGATCGCCTGGCCGAGCGTCACGATAAAAAGAGGGACATGGTCCGGGAGGCCCGGCGTCGGGAACGGGCGGAACCATCGCTGGCCGGGCCCTGGGGTTCGGATACGCCAGTCGCCGAGCGACAAGGCGGCTGACCGACACGATCAGGTTTTGCGACACACCAATCGCGCGCCAGCGCCGAACCGCAGCCGTCCACGATACAGCCCCTTTCGGACGAAGTCCTAACGCGAGGTCGTTCCCAATCGTTCAGACTGACAAACAAAACACACTCCGGTAAAGCTGGGGCGGTTCAATTGAGCTCGAAGATCGTGCGCAGGTAGACGTAGATTTTCCCATTTCCGGTCTCCATCTCGATCGTGGAGTCCGGCTCGTCGGTGGTCGCCGGATCAGTAATACCTGCTTCGCCTGCAATGCGCTTGGCGTTCTCGATCCATTGCTCGCGCGGCAGCTTAAGCATATTGCTCGACCCCTCTCCGCTCCAGAAACGCTCTTCCGGATGCGCCCCAGGATGCGCCAATGGCGCTCCTCCGCAAACACCGACAGTGGCGTTTATCGCTTCGCGCTGATGGTCGAGATTAGGCTCAAAATGGAATTTTATATTGTCCATTATTTTGCGGGGGTATTACTGAGTGCCAGACAATATGAAGGGCTTCAAGAAGCCCTTCCGTCATCAACTCACCCTACACTTTATCACCGTTCGAGATTTTTTCGAGCGGTGCGACCATGTCGCGGCACAGCCCTTGCTGCTGTCGCCTGCTGGGGAAGGCCATCTGCGCGACACGGCATGACGACAGCTCGCGCTTGTCGGCCGGTTTTGGCTTGGCGACACGGCGACAGTCATGCGCCATCCAGATCGTCGTAGTAGACCATCGCCGGAAGATGACGCCGCTGGTGCAAGATCCGCAAGACGACAGGCTCGCCGTCTGCCGCGTCAACGGGTGAAAAGAAGATGATGTGTCGGCCGTAGTTCACCGAGCGCATCCCCTTGCGGAAGAGATCGCGACTGCGCCCCGACATCGGATTGGTTTCGATGTTCTCGAGCGCGTCCACCAGGCCGCGGTAGTAGTCGAGCCATTGCGCCCTGCCCCACCGTTCTACCGTGTAGGCGCGGATGTCTTCGAGATCTTGTCGCGCCAGGTGGGAGAGCTTCAAGGTCATACAGGTTATGACGTATAGGCGTCGGGCTCGAAGGCTTTGGGATCGAAGTCAGAGAAGCCGCCCGCTTCCGCCGCGGCCGCGGCGTCCTCGAGGTCGGCCTTCAGCGCATAGAACTGTCGGGCGCCATCCTTCTCCATCAAGAGACGAATGCCAGCACGCACAACTTCGCTCGTGTTGGCGTAGGCACCGGACTTGATCTGCCCCTGCACGTATTCCTGCATAGGGTCAGTCAGATGAACGTTGGGCATGGGTTTCTCCTTCATATGATCAATAGTAGCAGAATCTGACATATGGCGTCAAAGCGCTAGAACGCCAGGTTGCCCATCTTTGGTTTGCGTCGTCGCGCGCCGCAACACCACCACCCCAGCAACAAAAATACCCGGCACCCCTCCACTGGCACACTGCCGCGTCGTCGCCTCATTGTACCGCCCGGTCAAGGGCACTGCGCCAAAGGCTCCGGCCCGTTGACTTCGGGCGGTCGGCTCCGGACGGCGAGGCAGTGATGCCTTGCCGGTCGACATTACCAGCCACCTAACCCCCCTACCCTTTGCGACGAAGATCGAGCAGATCCTCATCGGTGACCGAGAGCCCCTTCTCTTTTAACGCGTCCAGGATGAATGAGCGCATGGTCATGTCAGCGTCCGCGGCCAAGTGCTGCAACTCGCGGCGCAAGCTTTTGCGCAGGCCGAAGGAAAACTGCACGATCGGCTCCGTCGGTTTGACGAGCTTGGCGTTCCGCTCTGGGGCCGTCGCGACGTTTTGGGTCGGATATGACGAGGCGACGGAGCCCAGCGACGCCGCGACACTACGAAGATCTTTCTTGGCCATTGCCTGCCCTTTTGCGTTGTACGTAGCTTTCAACGTTACTATAAACCTAGGAAGCAAATTTCATAGTGGCAAATGGTAGCGCGCCGAGGCGAGCGATATCATCGAGCATACAATCAACCAGCTCGGAGGCGAGCCCGCTTTTCGGCACCTTCCCGGAGAAGGTCATCTCTTTGAAGGCGACCAGGCGGTGCAGTCTGGTGCGCAGCACCTTGAGACCACACGCTTCGAGCTCTTCTTCGACGTGCCCGGAGATGATGGTTTTTGGTTGGTAATCGGTCAGCACGACGCGGGCGACGATTTCCTGTCGCGTCATGGCTTCAGCACTTTGAACGAGCTGACTGGTCTTTGAAGCTTCAACGATATCGGCCGAAGACAGCTGGCACGGAATCAAGACCAGATCAGCACAGCCGATCGCGAAGACCGTCGCCTGGGTCGCGGCTCCAGCCGTGTCGATGACAACCAGATCATGTGTCTCCCCGAGCCGTTCCGCGAGCGGGATGATCTTGGTTTCATCCAATTCGAACTCGACCGTGATCGGGTAGGTGCCGAAGTTGCGCAGCCAGCTGCTCAGAGAGTGATTATAGTCGGCGTCGATCACCGCCACCCGATATCCCTTCTCTGCGACCCGGCCGCCGATCACCTGCGCCAGGGTGGTTTTCCCGGCGCCGCCCTTGCTGGTCGCGATGGTGATGATGCTCATGTGGCCTGCTCCTCAGCCCCGGTGTTTTGCGCGCGAGTATGCCGCTAAGTTGCTAGGTTCATCAATCCCTAGTTTTGGAGCTTG
>PUMX01000095.1 GCA_003552485.1 Candidatus Hydrogenedentota bacterium | reverse complement strand
GGCGCTTTCCCAAAAACGGTAGTATCGCCGCATGGTGGGCTCCCTGGGATCATTCACCAATTGCGTGCGAGGCAATGGCCGGGCGCTCTCGGTTGCGTCGTCGAGCACCTCATCAAAGTCGACGCCTTCGTCTAATGCGCGACGGGCGTCAGCCGCCTGACTCATGGCCTCATTCAGCGTTTCGGGAAAGAATATTCCCCGCAGCGTGATGCGTTCCGGGTGAACAAGTTCATCCTGTCGCCGGGCGTATTCCCGTTCGTACTCCTCCTCGGTGATCGATATCTCCCCCGCTTCCAGCGCCTTCTCGACACGATGGAAGACCGCTGCTTCCCCCAACATCCGGTCGTGAATCCGATCGATACCAAATTCACGTTCATCTTCCAGGGCCGCTAGCATGGAGGGATCCATGCCAAAATCCTCGGGGTTAGAGATGTCGATCATCTGTTCGGGGTGGCGCCGGGCATACTCAGCGCGTGCGCGTTCACGGGGGACGTGGATCTCGCCTTCGGCATCAAGACGTAAGCCCAGGCGCAACTGAATCTGGCGGTCGATGTGATCGCGAAGCACTTCATACATGTCATTTCGTGTTTGGATAACAGGGCGCTCCTGAGCAGGCATCTCCCGGATGACCTCATACAGATCGCCCCGTGTGATGCTTTCATCGCCCATGCGGGCGACTTCGATGCGCTCCTGATCGGCGATTATCCCGCATCCAGCGATTACCATCGCGGTCATCAGCATTCCAAGAAGCCAAGCGCTTGATTTCAATATCTTACTCTGTTTCATGAACAGTATGCTCCTGCCGGACTTACCGGCGTGGTTACACATCCCCGCGTTGCGGCGTTCTCGTGTCATTGCTATCATGGCGCCGGTTATGGAGCCCATTGTGCTGCGCCTCGTTGAAGGAGCGGCGCGTGCGAACTTCCACTATGCTGCGGGGAGTTATGAGCTATTTCCTTTACATGGCGCTACTGACAGCCGCTCTTGTTCTCTGGGCGATTATCGCATTCCGGGAAGATGAAGAGTAAACAAGTGAACCTAAGCCTTCAAAAACCCGCCTCAGGACTCGGGCGGGGATTCGTCGCCTTCGGAGGAACGGCCATAACCGAGCGAACGCAGAAACTGGTCGATATCAATGTCGTCCGGGACTGTTTGTTCCGGGTGAAACCGCAACGGATCCCGTATGAAAGCCCGTTGGCAGGCCGGACATAGGTCGAGTCGAATGCTCTTGTATACCGTCTCCTCGATTTCGCCGGGGGACTTGTTTTTTAGGCTCTCGATGAGCTGCAGCATTTCTTCGCGGTGACTGCGAACCAAATCCAACAACCCAATCTCAAGCTTGTCGTAGGCCGCTTGAACGTCGATTTTCACGGTATAGCGCAGGGCGTTCTTCTGTAGAATCTTGCCGCAACCGTCACAAGTATACGTTATCATATGGTCGTGTCGTCTTGTACGATACTTGCCGCCTAATCCGCCGGCCGGCGTTGGGCCAATGCTCCGGCGACCTTATGATGCAATTCTACCACAACGCCGCGAGCGGGGTCGAAGGCTGACAGGCGATCCGGGCTCTCTAACGCCGCGGACACAAGCTGTCCGCCAGTGCTGAGAGCATTCCTTTTGCAGGACGGGCCGGCCGGGATGTAGCGTTGATACAGCGCAGGAGACAAACCATCATAGGAGGGAGTGTTATGATGCCAGCTCACGCCACGACCGTATTGGGTGTGCGCAAGGATGGCCAAGTCGCGTTAGGCGCTGACGGCCAAGTGACAATCGGCGACACGATCATGAAGCAGAACGCGGTGAAGATTCGCAAACTAGCGGACGGCCGCGTGCTGGCGGGTTTCGCGGGCGCGGTGTCAGATGCGTTCACGCTTTTCGAACGTTTTGAAGGCAAACTCAACGAATTCAACAAGAATCTGTTGCGAGCGGCCGTCGAACTGGCCAAGGACTGGCGCACCGACAAGTATCTGCGTAATCTTGAGGCGCTGCTGGCGGTGTGCGACAAAGAGTACTCGTTGATCATCGCTGGCAGCGGCGAGGTGATTGAACCCGAGGACGGCATCCTTGCCATCGGTTCCGGGGGAAGCTATGCGCTGGCCGCGGGACGGGCGTTGTTCCGGCACAGCGCGTTCGATGCGCGCGGCATAGTCGAAGAAGGGCTGAATATCGCTTCGGATATCTGCATCTACAGCAACCGGAGTATCACGATAGAAACCCTTTGAAAACGTTCCCAATAGGGGCGGCTTACCGCGCCGCCTTGCGCTTTGTCTTTCGGGCTTTCTATAATCCCGCCTTTGTATGAGGGGAAGGCTGTTGTATTTTCTCACACCATATCTTGATGTGCCCATTGCTTCCACAACCACACTGGTAATGGTGGTAACTGGGTTCTTTTTGTTGCTCGTCGTGGCCATTACGATCGAGCTAATCCGCAAGCGGCTTGAGCGTAAGCGGCGGGTGGCCGAGGAATGGCGGACCGTGGACGCCATTCTGCAAGAGAAGGCCGTTCCCGAAGCTGAGCAAGAACTGATCAAGAACCTTCTTGAGCGGCGCGCCGAAAACAACCCAGTGCAACCGATTACAATGCGACAGGTTTTTGACCGCTGCGTCGGCGAGGAAATGCGCGCTTTATGGAACGGCGGCGTGGGTTTGGACGAATTCGAGAAGACGGGCGAGCAGTACCGGCTGGTTCGTGAAAAGTTGGGGCTCACTTTTGTGGCTGTCGGCCAACGGATACATTCGACGCGTGAGCTTCACACCGGTCAAACGCTCTGGGCAGCGCCGTCGGGAAGCGCTCAGAAGAGTCAGTGGGTGCGGCTGACGGTCGAGAAGGTTAACGAGGCTTTCTTCTATACGGCGCCCCCCGACTCTGATGCCGTTGCATTACGCGTCGGTGAGGAGTACCAGTGCCGCATGTGGCGGGAGGACGACGCCCGCTACATGATCCGGACGATGCTCGAACGCATCGACGAGGCTTCCCCGTTACTTGGGTTTTCTCACAACGCCGAACTGACCCGTGTGCAGACCCGGCAGTATCACCGGGTGCATTATGAGCAGGACACACAGGTTGGAATACTGGAGGGGTCGTCGCGAGGGGGTGTGGAAAAGCTAACCGAGCAGTCGCCGGTGACGCACATTCGCGGACGGATTACGAATCTGAGCGCAGGGGGCTGCGCTCTGGTAACTCAGTTGCCTGTTTCAGGCGGCGCCTATCTTCGGATAAACCTGCGATTGCCCGGCGAACGTTCGCGCCAGATCGACGCCCGGCTGGTGATGGCGACGCCTCTGGCTGATGAACGCTACCTCGTGAGGTGTTGCTTCGTGAATATTGACGACGAAGTGCAGGAGGAAGTGGCGCGGTTCGTGCGCAAACGGGAACGCG
>PUMX01000436.1 GCA_003552485.1 Candidatus Hydrogenedentota bacterium | reverse complement strand
GCCAATTGTGATAGAGCAAGACGGCTCATGGCGCATTGAGGACGATGCGCCGTGCCCGATTCAAGAGGCCATTGCGCGGCTGCCCGAGCGGGGCATTGATTGCGCATTCCTCGCGCTGCATGGCCCGTTCGGGGAGGACGGCCGCATCCAGGGCATGCTGGATCTGTTGCATGTTCCCTACACGGGGTCGCCCCACGCCTCCAGCGCTTTGTGCATGGATAAACTGCTGAGCAAAGCGGTCATCCGCGACGCGGGTCTGCCCGTAGCGTCACAGCGGCCTGTCAGCCGCGGAGAATGGTCCTCGGACGCCGGCGCTGTAACGGAGGCGCTGGCGGAAGCCGTCGGCTTTCCCTGTGTAATCAAGAGTCCATGTGAAGGGTCGAGTTTGGGCATGGGCATCCCCCAGAGCGCGGAGGATGTCCCCGCCGTAATGGACACCGTCTTCGAACACGGCGACATGGCGCTTGTCGAGCAGTTCATTCGGGGCGCGGAGCTAACCTGCGGCGTGCTCGAGGTCACGCCCGGCAACCCCGAGCCCTTGCCGGTGACCGAGATCCGGCCGGTTTCATCGGCGTTCTTCGATTTCGAGGCAAAGTACACCCCCGGCGCCACCGAGGAGATTACGCCAGCCCCCATATCGGAAGCATTACGCGCCCGCGTGCAAGAGACCGCCCTCAGGGCGCATTGCGTACTCGGTTGCCGGGGTTTCAGCCGCAGTGATATGATTGTGCGCGATGAGGAGCCGGTCTGGATTGAGATTAACACCATCCCGGGCATGACCAGCACATCATTATTTCCCCAGGCCGCCGCCGCTGTCGGCATTTCCTTTGAATCGCTGGTCGCTTTGCTGATCGACGCCGCCTTGGCCCGCGCTGGGACTGAGTAGCTTCGGCGCCTAGAACCGGGAGTCGACGGGCTCACGCCGTTTGCCGATTCATTACAGAGACGAAGAGCGCGGGTCTTCTTCTCTTTTCGGCAAGACACGAAAGAACCTTATGGGCATCGAATTCACCAAACTACACGGGCTTGGCAACGACTACCATTTTATTGATGGTTCCCGTTACTCCATCAGTGACCCCGGAGGCCTATCCCGACGGATGAGCCATCGTCACCTTGGGGCCGGCGCCGATGGAATCATTCTGGTGCTGCCCGCCGCGAACGCCGAATTCGCGATGCGCATCTTCAATGCGGATGGCAGCGAGGCGGAAACCTGTGGCAACGGCGTCCGTTGTTTCGCCAAATACGTCTACGAACGCGGAATGATCAGTAAGACCCGTTTTGTCATTGACACCCTGGCCGGTCCGAACCCCGTCGAGTTGCAGGTCAACAACGGCTCGGTCGAACGCGTGCGCTCGAATATGGGCCAACCCCGGTTCGAACGCTCCGAGATCCCCATGGAGGGTCCAGACGGCCGGGTCATCGAAGAGCCCATCGAGGTAGGCGGCGCCACGCATCACATCAGCTGCGTGAATATCGGCAACCCGCATGCGGTGCTCTTCGTCGACGACGCCACTACCGCGCCGGTCGCGAGTTTGGGTCCGCGAATCGAGCGGCATCCCGCATTTCCGAACCGCACAAACGTCGAGTTCGTCTCCGTCCGTGACCGCCAGAACATCGATATGCGCATCTGGGAACGTGGGAGCGGCGTCACCATGGCGAGCGGCAGCGGGTCGTGTGGCGCAGCGTTGGCGGCCATGATCACGGACCGCGCCGATCGGCGTGTTGACGTGCATCTCATCTACGGCGCGTTGACCATTGAATGGGCTGACGACGGCTGGGTCTACCAGGAGGGGCCAGCGGAAGAGGTGTACAGCGGTGTCTGGCCGGAAGACTCTGCGTGACGAGGAAGGCGGAAGCGGCTTCTCATCGAAACGGGGCCAGCGCCTCTAAGATGAGCGAGTGGGCCGCCGTATGGGCTCATAACCTGCAGCTACGGAAAGGATTATGGCTATCAATCTTGCGGTATTCTTATCGGGAAGCGGGACCACCCTCGAGAATCTCCTGGGCTGCATTGCTCACGGGGATGTGGACGCGACCGTCCAGTGCGTAGTCAGCTCACGGGCCGACGCCTTCGGCCTCGAACGGGCCCGGCGCCACGGCATACCCGCCATCGCCGTGCCCAAGAAGGACTATAAGGGCACACGGTCCTTTTGCGACGCGATCTGGCGCGAAGTAGACGCCTACCCCGTGGATCTGGTCGCGTTGGCGGGATTCATGAGCCTGCTTACGGTGCCTGACAGCTTCAGGAACCGGATTATGAACGTGCATCCCGCGCTTATCCCGGCCTTCTGCGGAAAGGGCATGTATGGGCATCACGTTCACGAGGCGGTCGTCGAGTATGGAGCAAAGGTATCGGGCGCGACGGTGCATTTCGTTGATGACCAGTACGACCACGGCCCCATTATTCTGCAGGAGTGCGTGCGCGTGCTGGACGATGATACCCCCGATACGCTCGCTGAACGCGTTCAAGCCAAAGAACGAGAGCTATATCCCCGGGCCATTCAACTATTTGCTGAAGGCCGGGTGCGCGTGGACGGGCGCAAGGTCTACGTTTTGTAACACGCCCCCTTTTGCTCTTCGCGTCCACAAGCACGCCGCTCTCACCGCACGACGGCTTGGCCAAAGCCCAGCGGCGCGCCACGGTGGCCGTCGCGGGTGGCCCAGGCGGATCGCTCATCGCGAACATTGCGGCGGTGGCGCACGAAGTTAAGGGCCCATGTTGTGTTTCGCGCATGGGAGGCGCCGATCGTCTCGAAGGGAATGACGACATAGGCGATCCAGCCTTCCTCGCGCTCTTCGGTCTGGACCGTCCAGTCTCCATTCCACGCGGCATGGCCGCCTTGGCTATCGTACCGCGCCCCAAGCGGATTGACGAGAAACCGGTGCGGTAAACCATCCGCCGGAGTCAAAGCGATTTCGATGGCTTCCTCTTCCCACAAGGGCGCGTCCCGGTCCGTCATCGCGGCCACCATCGTATCCATGCGCGATTCCGCCATGACCGCGCGAATATAGAGATGCGTCCCATCATGGATTGCCCAAACGCGCGTCTGAGCTTCAGCGAACCGCGGTTCGCCATCCAGCACAAACCCTTCCGCCAACGCTATCTGAGGCCATGGGGCCTCCGCGAGATCCGCCTTATCCACACCCGTGCGATGAGGAATCAAACCCGCCGTTGGCTCTTTGTAGGCGAAGAGCCTCGGAATACGCAGCACGGCTGTCTCGGCGGGCGCGTGCGCCGTGATGCGCAGATGCCGTTCCTTAGGCATAGAGCGTAGCAACACGGGCCCCTGCACGCCGCCTCGCTCCTGGCTCTCCACCTGAGCAGCCACGCTGAGCCGGTCCGGCGCGCCTCCAGCCTCCACGGTCAGTTCCGCCGTACCCACGGTC
>PUMX01000220.1 GCA_003552485.1 Candidatus Hydrogenedentota bacterium | reverse complement strand
GGTTCTTATCCTCGCTTCATGTCTGGATTCAGCGGAAATTGGACGACCAGCGTTTCCCGCTTGGCATCATGCTTCACTACATCGGACGGAAGTCTTCTGAGGCGTAGCCGGTCTCCGTCTCACCCGGCTCCTTTCACGTTACACTGTGGCGGGCAATGGATTCCACTGTCTTCCGCTCTGCGTTGCGCCAGCTTTCGACAGGCTACGTGTCGCGTGCGGCGCATATTCGCGCCTAGTCGAATGTCTCCTAGGCGCAGCGCGCCCCGCTCAAGCGCACACAGGCGTTTCTCCAACAATGCCGGCGGAAGCCGGGGCGGTCAAGCCATTTGTGATCGTACCGGCGGTTTTCATCAACAAGGATGCCTGTGATTAGGTGGGATCGGCCACTGAACCGCGCTACAATAGGATCTCCAAGATCGGGGCTACGGCCTTTGCGGCGCAGCACAGCGGGAGAAGCATACATGGAGAGCGAGCAGGGGTTGACGCGGCGCGGTTTCCTTGGCGCAATGGGAACGGCCTCAGTTGGAGCGGCCGCAATGATGAGCCGGTCGGCACATGTCCGCGCACAAAAGAACGACCTAATCCGCCTCGGCCTCATAGGATGCGGCGGCATGGGCATGCGCCATCTGCAGGATCTCCGGAAGCGGGACGATTGCCAAGTAGTAGCGGTATGCGACGTCTTTGATCCGCACATGGAGCGCGCCCGGGACATGGCGGGCAACGGCTGCTACGGTTGCCGGGATTACCGCCGCGTGCTGGACCGCAATGATTTGGACGCCGTGTTCATCGCCACGCCGGACCACTGGCACGCGTTGCAGACGATTCACGCCTGTCAGGCCGGTAAGGACGTTTACGTCGAGAAGCCTGTCTCAACCACCATTCGCGAGGGCCGCGCCATGGTCGAAGTGGCGCAGCGTTACGAGCGCGTGGTGCAGGTGGGCACGCAACAACGCTCCCTCGACATCTTTCAGGAGGCCGTTGAACTTATCAAGAACGGCGTTCTGGGAACGGTGACCATGGCCGGATCGTGGATCGGACCCAACGCCATTGGCCCCTATGAGGAACACGAAGACCCGCCGGACGAACTGGACTGGGACATGTGGCTGGGGCCCGCGCCCTATGTTCCGTACAGCCCGCAGCGGCAGTTTGGATTTCGTGGCTTCAACGACTACGCCAACGGCGAACTCACCAATTGGGGCGCGCACCTGCTCGATGTCAACCAGTGGGCTATCGGCGAGGATCATGCCATTTCGGTGCAGGCCTTGGGTGGAAGCTACCGCGCGCTGGGCGGCTTTGACGATCCGGAAACCGCCCACCTGCTTTTCGAATTCGAACACTGCAATATCCTTTGGGACCAAAACCATCACAACAGCCGCAAAGGCAAGAATTACGGCATGTATTTCATGGGTACCGAGGGGGCGTTGTACATGGATCGGGCCAGCTTTATCGTGGAGCCCGAGAACTTGGGCATCGAAGAACGCTTCGAGGAAGGAGACCCATGGGTGCAGGTTGAAACGCATCACAATGATTTTCTTGACTGCGTTCGCACCCGGCGGCGGCCCTTATCGGATGTCGAGTTGACTCATCATACGAACACCACCTGTCTCCTCGGCGCGATCGCACTGCAAACGCGGCGCAAACTGGTGTGGGACGGAGAAGGGGAGCGGTTCCAGAACGATGAGATGGCGAACCGCCATCTGCATCGGCCATATCGCAAGCCGTGGCGGTTGGACGCGTAAAGGGAGGACGGGAGATGGACAGGTCGAAGGGTCGCCAACGCCCGAAGCATCCAAGAACGGAGGCGTTGATCGAAGACCTCGTAAACGGTGACCAACGAGACCGGGCAAAGGCGCGGCAATTGTTGCCGTTCCATGGCGTCAAGGCCGCCGAGCAACTCATTCCGCTCATTACCCATGATGAGCCCGCCGTGTCAAAGGGGGCCCTCATGATTCTGCGCGACTTGGCCAACGAAGCCGCCGCGCCCGGCCGGCAAGCAGAGGCGGATGCCATGGCGGACACGCTCCTGGCGCTGTTCGAAAAGGATCGCTCGAAAGAAGAACAACTCGAAGGTTTGCGCTTGTTGGCGTGGTGTTATCCACTTGAGCGTGACGTGGCGCCGATAGCGGCGCTCCTTAACGACACGCAGCTCCGCGACCCTGCGCGCCAAGCCCTTGAACGCATCGGAACCGGCTCCGCCGTTGCGGCGCTGGAGCGTGCGCAGCAAGATGCGGACGCCTCATTCGCCGAGGCCATACAGAGCAGTCTTCGAGAAATCCGCTGGAAGACCGGCCAGTCTTGAAAGGGCATGGGGCGGTTGTCCCTCGAAAATCTGGCGTATAGGGGAAGGAGTTTTTCAATTGCTCGGGAATACGCCAAGAAAGCGTTGCGTCACAAACCATATATTGCCACTTCTATCTATATGTGATTTCTGTGCCCCCTATGTACTATATATAGAATCACCATGAACTTATTGGGCGGCTCGTGGCGAAAAACTGGCGGCTATGGCGCCGGCAAACGCCGGCGCGGGAGGCGGGTTTGCCTTAACAACCGGCGACCGCGCCCCAACGAGGCGGGTACATGCCTTAAGAAATTGGGAGGAAATGATCGCTATTATCGGGTATAATTGACATTGTCGTTATCCGGCGCCGGAGCCGGGCCCTGCGTTGGCTGTCTTAGGCGGATAACGAGGCCCAAATCCTGAAGCTTGGGAATAATGGCGCACGTTTCGGAACGTGTAACCAATAGACCGTGTCCGAACGAAGACCAGGGAAAGGCCTGTATTAATGACCCAGCCCAAGATTCTTATCGTGGATGATGAAGAAAACGTTCGCAAGGCCCTTTCCCGTTGGTTTGAGGCAAGCGGGTTCGAGGTTGACGTCGCCGCCGACGGCGCGTCGGCGGTATCCATGTGCCAGGGGAATCAGTACAATGCCGTCACAATGGACTACGAGATGCCGCAAATGAATGGCCGTGATGCCATTCGGGCCATCAAGGAAGTCCAGCCTCTGCTTCCCATCATTATTCTCACAGGATACTTTGACACGGGTATGGAGTCGATGGAGTACGAGGCCTGCCTGGTCTTGTACAAGCCTGTGGGCATGCGGGAGTTAGAGGACGAAGTGCGCCGATTGATGGCGACGGTTCAAGATTCCGCCTGAGGCCGCCCCCGCGGCGCCACGATGCGCCGCACGCGCCTACGGCCTATCGTTATCTGAGGGGTCTGACCCGGTCCGCGTCTTGCTGGCGTAGTTCTCATCGCTATCATCCGGCCTAGCGCCGCCGCGCCGTGTACCACCCCGCAACCATTGCACATAGGCCGACAGCAGTCGGCCAAGCACAAGTACAGCGATAAACAGGCCCACACTGATTGCGGGGCCCAATTCTTGGTAACG
>PUMX01000207.1 GCA_003552485.1 Candidatus Hydrogenedentota bacterium | reverse complement strand
CCATTTGCCGCAAAACGCTGGTTTTTCCAGCGTTTTGCTTAGCAAGGACTGTTGACTTCTGAATTCACACCGACCCATATCGGGAATCCATACTGCGCTGGCAAAGCAGAACGAAGGAGGCGCCTTTGTTAATGACTAACAGACTTGTCCGCCCTGTATTCGGGTTTGCCGTCATTGTGATGTTGAGTGGCTGCCAGATGTTTGGCGGCGGTCCTCCACCCGAGGTCCCTGACGCGTTGCGCAATCCGGAAGGCCCCCCGTTGGGCCCTGTTGACATGGCCACGGCGGAAGAAGCGTTGCGAGACACCGTAGCCGAGAAGATTCGGCAGGCTGAACAAGAGCAGGGCTCTATGGCTCAGCAACTACGCTATAAGGCGCCCTATTACTTTCGCGAGTATTCCGAATACCCGGCTAGTCCCGAGGATATCCGTATCGACATACAGGAGATGGATTCCCGAACGACGCCTTACGAGGCCTCGGCTGAGTACGACCGTATTCGCTATGCCACCCGCCTGCACCGCAATCCAGATACTGCCCGCGTTGACGACATGGTGTTTCGTGACACAGGCACGGAACGGGCCTCGTATGAGTTCCGCAACAATCGTTGGCTGCAAACCGGAAGCCTGTTTGTGGCGAGGGCTACCGAGCAACGCATTGATAACGAATGGCGTCCCCTGCCGCGCCATGCCCAACGGACCATTCCGCAACAGGAAGAGGCCGCCCGTGGTTGGTTCCGGCGCACGATAGAGGCTATTACCGGCCGCTAGCCGGCCCACAGCAAAGCGGTGACAACCCAGGCATTCTTCACAATCGATGAATGCGGGGATGACGGCTCGTACGGTGTTGCGGCATTTGAAAGGGTCGCGCAGGCGAAGCGTGGGGGATACGATCGTAACCTCATGTGCTAAACCCCATCAGGGCCAACCGATAATCAAAGGGGGGGAACAGCGTCGACTTCCGCCTTGGAAAGCATGTCGACCGGCGGGTTGATGCTACAGGTTTATCTGCTGAGTTATTGAAGCGCCGTCTCGCTTCCGATTGGGAGGAGAAGTTGTGCCCGCGCATGTTATCTCGCATGCTATCTATTGGTCGGTGACCGGCAATCCGGCCCTGTTCGGGTCCGAAACGCGCTAAGACATAAACTGGCTGAGTAGAGAGGATCCCATTCCATGTCATTTATCGCCAGCCGTATGGCTCAGATTGATGCTAGCGGTATCCGGAAGGTCTTCGCCTTGGCGGCTGATCTTGAGAATCCCATCAACTTGAGTATTGGCCAGCCTGATTTCGACGTTGACGAAGCCGTGAAGGAAGAGGCCATCGCGCAGATCCGGGGCGGCTTCAATAAGTACACGCAGACGCACGGCACAGACGAGCTCCGGCGTGCCGTGTCCGCCTACTACGAGCGCCGCTTTGGTCAGCCGCTTGATAACGTGCTGATAACTTCGGGAGTGTCCGGCGGGTTGTTTCTTGCGCTTATGGCGACGCTCAATCCCGGCGATGAAGTGGTCTTTGGCGATCCGTATTTTGTGATGTACAAGCACTTGGTCAATCTCTTGGGCGGCAAGTGCGTGATGGTGGATACCTACCCCGATTTTAAGCTCGGCGCGCAGGCTGTCGAGGCAGCCATTACAGACAAAACGAAACTACTCATTGTTAACTCGCCTTCCAATCCCACGGGCGTGACATTGACGAGGCAAGAACTGCAATCGCTGGCGGATGTAGCCGAACGCCACGGCGTCCTGGTCATTTCCGACGAGATCTATGAACAGTTTCACTACGACGCCGCGCCCGCGACGATGGCGGGTATGAGCGATAATGTGATTGTGCTTAACGGATTCAGTAAGATGGCCGCGATGACAGGTTGGCGAGTCGGGTACGCCAGCGGCCCAGCGGATGTCATTCAGGAAATGACTACGTTGCAGCAGTATACATTTGTATGTGCGCCGTCTTTCGCCCAACAGGCGGCGGTCCGCGCTCTCGAGCAGGATATGGAAGCGCGGATTGCCGCGTATCGCCGGAAACGGGATATCGTTGTAAACGAACTTGGACCCGCCTTTGACGTTGCTACGCCGGGCGGCGCGTTTTACGCATTTCCCGCCGCGCCGAATGGCGATGGCGAGCGCTTCGTTGAGGCGGCCATCAAAAACAATGTGCTGGTCATTCCGGGGAATGTATTCAGTGAGAAGAACTCCCACTTTCGGATTAGTTTTGCCGCGGAAGACGACGTCATACGCCAAGGCGTCGCGGTACTGAACCGGCTTGCCGAGGAACATTACAACGCTGGGAACTGATACATCTGGGGCCGCGAGCGCCTCGCCAGTATGGGGTGATTGGCGCCGCCCCCCGTGCGTTGTTGGTCTCGTGCGGCCATTAAATCGCTGTTTCTGTGAGTGCTGTTTGTGGTATATTCGAATTTATTGTTTTGCTGCGGTGGAAAGGGGTTGGGAAGGGACGATACACTCAAGGGGACGTTCGGCCCTATTGGCAGCGCCAATGAGTGAGAGGAGGAGGGATACATCAATGTATATCGTTCACGTTCATATTCAAGTGAAAGCCGGGCAAGAGGAAGCGTTTCGTAAGGCCAGTGTCGCGAATGCGCGCGAGAGTTTAAAAGAGCCGGGTTGCGTCCGCTTCGATGTGATTCAGCAGTTGGATGATCCAGAACGGTTTATCCTGGTCGAGGTATTTCGGCAGGAAAAGGATTCGGCTGCTCACAAAGAGACCGCCCATTACGCGGCGTGGCGGGACGCCGTGGCGGACATGATGGCTGAACCTCGCTTCAGCGTAAAATACGTGAATTGCTTCCCGGATGACGCCGGTTTTGGGGGGCAGGCGCAGGGATAGACAACGCGCGTAGCGTCTTCAATGCGGCGGATTAGGCCCTGCGTGATGCGGGCGCTACGATTGGACGTGGGATGAGTGACCAAAACGGGGGGGCGTCGGCTATCCGCACGGAGGTGCTGCTGCTGTGCGGCGATCTGCTGGCGTTTGCGGCCTGCCTTGCGCTGGCCCTGATCCTGCGTTTCGGGCTGGCGGTTCCTTTGTTGCACCAGTGGCTCTACGTTCTTTTCTGGCCCCTGTTGTTTCTTGTGCTTCTGTTTGCCGCGTACGCTTTTGGGCTGTACGATTTCCGCCATAAACTCACGGCGACCGATCACTTTTTTGCGGGCATCGGCGCGGCCCTGACGGGCGTGGCTGCGGGCTATGTATTGCTGGTGTTTCTGCAGACCTACTACTTCCCTGACGCGGAACTTTCTCGTGTGGTGGTGCTCGTCCATGCGATTCTACTCGTTGCGTGGTTTACCTCCTCCCGCGTAGCGGTCTTGACTTGGCGGCGGCATCTGGGATCGGTGGTGCGGCTTGCGCTACTGGGGCCCCAGGCGCGATGCGAGGAATT
>PUMX01000034.1 GCA_003552485.1 Candidatus Hydrogenedentota bacterium | reverse complement strand
GAACACAACAACGGCAGCATGACGCCAGCGCCTCTTCGGCCCCGCTTTCGCGCCGGGATTTTCTTGGGGTGAGCGCTACGGGATTGGCCGCGCTGGGCCTGCAGGGCATCGCTGCTCCCGCTTGGGCCGCCGCGCCCGAAACCGATGAGAAGATCCGTCTAGGCGTGGTCGGCGGTGGTTTCGGTGCGAGTTTCCAGTATCACCTTCACCCGAACTGCGAGGTGACGGGCGTCTCAGACCTGCGTAGCGATCGGCGCGAGCGCCTGCAACGGGTGTACGGATGCGATACGGCGTACGATTCGCTGGAGGAGATGATCGAAGAAGCCCGTGACATCGACGCCGTCGCTATCTTCACCGGCGCGCCGGACCACGCGCGGCACGGGATTATGTGCATGGAGCGCGGGTGGCATGTGCAGATGGCCGTGCCCGCATGTCATACGCTCGAAGAGGCCGAGCAGCTAAAGGAAGTCAAAGAGCGCACGGGGCTCAAATATATGATGGCCGAGACCAGCTACTACCGGCAGGCCATGATCCTTGTGCGTGAATTACACGAACAGGGGCAGCTGGGCGACGTCTTCTATTCCGAGGTTGATTACTATCATGACCGTGGCGATCTCGACGCGCTGCTGACCGACAAGACGACCCGTTTCTACGAGCCGGATGGCGAACGCAGTTGGCGTTGGGGGATGCCGCCCATGCTCTATCCCACGCATTCCCTCGGGTTCATTGTCGGCCTGACGGGCGAACGCATCACGCGGGTTTCCGGGCTCGGTTGGGGCAGCGAACACCCTTGGCTAGAGGATAACCAGTATGATAATCCATTCTGGAGCCAGTCAGCGCTGATGCAGACCGATCGCAAGAAAATGGTGCGGTGTAATGTGTTCTGGCTCGCCGCCGCTTCGGGTGAGCGGGCGACATGGTTTGGTTCCGAAGGCGCTTTCTATATGGCGACCCCGCAAATCAACCCGGACATACAAGTCGAGCGTTATCCACGGAACTACAGCGAGGTAGACGTGCCCAATTTCTGGGAGACCGCGGAAATGCTGCCCGAACCGATGCGCATTTCGACGGGACACGGCGGCAGTCACACATTCTTGTCCGCGGAATTCATTAACGCCTTGATCGAAGAGCGCGAACCGGTCATCGACTTGTACGAATCGCTTGCGATGACAGTACCCGGCATCGTTGCCCATGAAAGCTCGCTAAGGGATGGCGAGCAACTCGAGGTTCCCAACTTCGACGCGTGACCCCGGCCGAAAAAGCGTCCGCCCGGTGGACGGCGCGTTGTCCTACGGGCCGTCCACCGCCGCCTCGCCGTTGTCGTCCAGGGGGCGGAGCCAAACGTTGCGAAACCATACTTTTCCGTGATCGCCCTGCAACATAATGGGACCGGGCTCGTTCACTCCTCCGGGCATGGCGCCGCCGGTGACTTCGTTCACTTCCTGCTCGTCGTGGATGAGCACGCCGTTCAGGCTTGCGGTGATTCTGTTGTCCACGTATTGCGCGTGTAGCGTGTTCCATTCGCCGATAGGATTGGAAGCCAACACTTTCGGTGGCGCTTGGTTGTAGATGGCGCCGTCGTCGCCGGGACGTGGCGTGTCTTGTTCCGAGCTGTCCAGAATCTGAATCTCGACGCGGCCGCGCAGGTAGACGCCGCTGTTGCCGCCCGGCGGTATCCGGTAGTCGATCATGATTTCGAAATCACGCCACTCGTCCTCAGTGGCCAGGTTGTGCCCGTCATCGCCGTCATTCGTCAGCGAATCATCTTCGGGGTCGACAAACCAAGTCACCTCAGCCTCCGGATCGCGCGCATGCCGCCATCCCGAGACGTTCTCTTCGTCGAAAAGCTTAATCCAGCCGTCCGCTTCCATCTGGTCTTCATCAATAGCCCAAGCAGGCCCGGCTATTCCGATTATCAACGCCGCCAACAAGAGGCCGCCTATCCGAATCATGCTATTCTCTCCGTAAGGTTTGACACCGCGTCCAAGTTAGAAGACCGGCCCATTGAGGCTCGGACAATGCCGGTAATTCTACACGATGCACACGTCTCCGTCCACTCGCGCCGCTTGCGTTTGCTCGGCGCTCTGGCTATGGTGGTTTCAAACCAGTTTGATTTGACGCGAACCTTTTGGGGGATGATGCAATGACGACAATACCGCTCTTTGGCAAGCAGTATACGCAGGATGAGCTGCGCCGGCGCGTGGGCAGCATGGACCAAGTGGCGGGTATTCGCACGGTACAACTCGACGACGGGCGTGAACGGCCTACGCGGGCCGCTTACATCCATAACGGTAGCGGACTCGCGCTGTGGGTGCTGGTCGATCGCTGTCTCGACGTTTCCGCGGCTTCCTACAACGGCATCCCCATGGCTTGGCGGTCGCGGACTGGCGACGTGGCGCCGCAATACTACGAGGCGGAAGGCGTCCGGTGGTTGCGCAGTTTTTTCGGCGGACTGGTGGCTACTTGTGGTCTGATTACGGCGGGGCCTCCCCAATCCAACAGCGCGTTGGAGGGAACGGGGTTGCACGGCCGTATTGGCAATACGCCGGCCACGGACGTGTGCATCGTCCAGGAATGGCAGGGCGACGAGTACGTGCTGAGCGTTTCGGGGCTCATGCGTGAGAGCCGGGTGTTTGGCGAGAATCTCACGCTTCGCCGCACTATCTCGACGAAACTGGGCGCCAAGCGATTCTGGCTCGATGATGTGCTTACCAACGAAGGATTCCAAGAAACTCCGTACATGCTCCTCTATCACTGCAACATCGGTTGGCCGGTGGTCGATGAAGGCTCCGAAATGATTTCGCCCAGCCGCTATGTCGCGCCGCGCGACGTCGACGCCAAACAAGACCGCGAGAATTGGAACCGCTTTGAGGGCCCCGTGCACGGGTACCGTGAGAAGGTCTATTACCACGATATGCAAGCCGACAGCGACGACATGGTTACGGCGGCGGTAGTGAACGATCGCATAAACGGCGCCGGCGGTCTTGGCGTTTACGTGAAATACCGGCGCAACACATTGCCACGGTTCATGGAGTGGAAGCAGATGGGCGAGCAGGATTACACCGTTGGTTTCGAGCCAGCCAGTTGCACCGTCGAAGGCCGGGAGGTAGAGGCGGAGCAAGGTCTGCTACATAGCTTGAAGCCCGGCGAGAGCCGTTCGTTTCACCTCGAACTGGGGGCTGTCACTACACCCGACGAAGTCGATGCGTTGCGCGCCGGTTGCAGCCAAGGGACTCCGGAGCTGGTGGATAGCTACCGGCGCTTCATAAGCTAGACGGCCGGTCCTCTTAAGGCTTGCGCGCCAGCCATAGCTTGGTGCGGGGGGTAAGTTGTTTCATCGCGCCGTCCACGAGCCCGGCCGCCTGAGTCCAGCTCTCGACTTCACTTTCCGTGTACGTG
>PUMX01000285.1 GCA_003552485.1 Candidatus Hydrogenedentota bacterium | reverse complement strand
GTCCACAACCCCGTTGGGGCTGAACCGCAGACCCTCCCGATACCCAGGGTAGCGGTCGGACCGCAACCCTGGGCTAAATCCACAATCCCGTTGGGATTGGGGGCAACGTGACCTGTGGTTTTGGTTTGCCCAACCCTGTTGGGATTTTGGTATTGGAATTTGCGGCCGAGGTTTGTCCAACCCCGTTGGGATTGGAACCATTGCGTGTTGCGGCCGGGATGTTGTTCAACCCCAACGGGGTTGTGGAACAAAGCCTGGGGTTGCCTCCGAGGCTACCCTAGGTAACGGTAAAAACCCAAATTCAACCCCAACGGGGTTGCGGAATAATGGCGGCCGGCAACGGTAAAAAAACAATAAATGCTTTTTTAAAGCCAGTCTGAAATCGCTGGAAATTTCAGCCTGCGTGAAGGATACGCCGGAAATTTATCCGGATTTCAGGAGAGTGTTAGAAACTATAATTCAAGGAATAAAAAGTTATGCTCGACACGACAAAATTTTATGTGACCACGCCAATTTACTATGTCAATGACAAGCCGCATATCGGTCATGCATACACTACGATTCTGGGGGATGTACTGGCTCGTTACCATCGTTTGCTGCGGGTGCCGACATTTTATCTTACCGGCACTGACGAGCACGGGCAGAAGGTTTTTGAGGCGGCCCGCCGCAATCAGATTCATCCCCGGGAGCAGTGTGACCGGACGGTGGTTCGTTTTCAGGAATTATGGCGGAAACTGGAGATAACTCATGACGATTTTATCCGGACCACGGAGCCGCGGCACTCTGAGGTGGTACGAAAAATAATGAGTCGTCTCTATCAGGAAGGTCAAATATATCCTGCTGATTACGAAGGATGGTATTGCGTGGGTTGTGAAAGGTTTTTTCTGGAGAAAGATCTGGAGAGGGAAAAATGTCCGGCCTGCGATAAACCGGTGGAGCGGCTGGTGGAGCGCAATTATTTTTTCCGGATGAGCGCGTATCAGGATTGGCTGATTAAGTATATTGAAGAGCATCCGGAGTTTATTCAGCCGTCTCACCGGCGCCAGGAAACCCTGGGTTTTCTGCGTTCACCGCTTAATGATCTTTGTATCAGCCGTCCCAAAACCCGCATGAGCTGGGGGATTGAACTGCCGTTCGATCAGGATTATGTCACCTACGTCTGGTTCGATGCCCTGGTTAATTATATCAGTGCGGTCGGCTATTTGGCCGATGAAGAGAAGTTCTCCAAGTGGTGGCCCGCGTCCTGTCATTTGATCGGCAAGGATATTCTGACTACCCACACGGTGTATTGGCCGATCATGCTCAAAGCCATGGGAGTGGAGATGCCGCGCGCGATTTTTGCCCACGGCTGGTGGCTGGTCGGCCGCGATAAAATGAGCAAGTCCCGTGGTAACGTAGTCAATCCAATGGCAATCGCGGAGGATTACGGGGTTGACCCGTTTCGTTATTTCCTGATGGCCGAGATGAGTCTGGGCCAGGATGCCTGTTTTACAGAAGAGGATTTCTTTGCCCGCTACAATGCGGATTTGGCCAATGACCTCGGCAACCTGGCCAGCCGGGTGACTCGCATGATCGAGCGACATTTGGACGGGGCGCTGCCGGGCTCATTAAACTCGGGTGATGCGGAGCGGGATTTGATTGGCGCCTGCCGGGCGGCTGTCGGCGGGATGAAAGAGAACCTGGCGGACATGCGGATTGAGCGCGGTCTGGCCGAGGTTATGGCCGCGGTCCGTGAAGGCAATCGTTATTTCGAACAGAACGCCCCCTGGCAGATGGCCAAGGCGGGTGACTGGGAAGGTGTGCGGAGAGTGCTGGCCAATGCCGCGGAGTGTCTGCGGATTGTCTCCGGACTGCTGTTCCCGGTCATGCCCGGGAAGATGGCTGAGTTGCGTCAAAGCTTCGGACTGGGAGAGGATGCCGCGCGGCCCGATATCGAGAAACTGGCCGTCTGGGGGGCGGATTGGCGGGAGCGCCAGGCGCGGCCGGTCGCGAATCTGTTTCCGAGGATCGATGTGGAGGCGGAGAGAAAGAAGATCGCCCGGAAAAGAGATGCCGGTTCGTCTCCGGAGGGTTAAACAGACCCCCGTCTGGAAAGGAGGTAGTGGGTGGTTCCGGTACACCTTGTCCTGTGCCTTTTCCCGAACCTTATTGATATACGCAGGTGAATCCACTGTTTTGTGCTGGGATTTTATCGATGCCCCCTTTTATCATTTTTCGTTTTCTGTGCGAACAGAACTTGTTATGTTGCGTACTGCGTTATCTCGCGAAAACACATTGTTCTGTGTTTGACAGTGGCTTGAGTCATCGTATCTCGCAACATAATTCTTGTATGAAGACATCATCGGGCTTGTCCTGACTTTTATACGCGAATGCAGGCCCAACGGGCCGGAATCATCGTAGCCCAGGGCAGCGCCCTGGGTTGGTTGGTATAGAATGGTCGCGCGCTGAAAGTGCGCCTCAATGTTTTGGAGCAATGCCTGTTGAGGTGACCTTTCAGACCACAACCGGTCCCATCACGGCACCCAGGGCGCTGCCCTCCGTGCTTTCGCACTCGCAGCCCTTGCTCCGCAAGGTCGCTCGGGGTCTCGCTCTGCGTCCTACGATGATTCCGGCCCGTTGGGCCTCCGCAACCACTCATAATCCGCAAAAAGCCAAAAGACATTATGTTGCAAACTACCCCGAAGCCGGAGTGTCTGGAGGCACAAAAACCACTGGTTTCGCAACATAACGCGGAACGCAACATAACGGGACAAAGTTACTTGGGCCATCCCATGGGACGGGTGTGTTTTTGTTTGATAGATTCTTAGCGATCTTCTGTTTGAAATGTGTTTCATTCTCCCCTGCAAAGGGTCCGGCGAGCGGGCTGACACCATGCACCTGAAACCAGAAACCTCCACAACACATCGGACACAAGAATTAATCAGGTTAAGCTTCTGTCCTGCGGTTTCGCGGGTGTATTTTAATTGCCGCGTGATTCACTTCGTTTAAACGTGGCTTTCGACGGAAGGGGGGAACATTTTTTTAACCACGGATTACGCGGATTTACGCAGACATGGGGGACATTTTTTTCCCAACCAGAGATTTCCGCGCATTTCGAATTTGTGATTTATCTTGACAGTCCTTGCAATATATCGGGAGACAGGTTACATTAATATATAATGAGTTACGGTCTTGTTTTTGCTTTGTCAACGGGATGAATAATTTTTTGCAAAACTTGTTTTAACCCTTGAGATTCTGGAGGACAGGGCTGAATCTACCGTTATTATACGCAGGCTTGACGGAAATGAAAATACTACTACTCAACGGCCCCAATTTGAATTTGCTGGGAAAGCGGAAGCCGCGGGTGTATGGCTTTTCAACTTTACGGGAGGCCGTGGCATTGGCGGAAGAAACGGGTCGTGAATTGCAAGTTTCAGT
>PUMX01000118.1 GCA_003552485.1 Candidatus Hydrogenedentota bacterium | reverse complement strand
TCTAGAGTTGTCAAGCGGAGAGGTGGCCGAGTGGTTGAAGGCGGCGGCCTCGAAAGCCGTTGTACCGCTTCGCGGTACCGTGGGTTCGAATCCCACCCTCTCCGCCATCCTTACACATCCGCCCTTGCCGCCGTCGAACAAGCTTTTTCGGTTGATATTGCTGGCGCACGGCGCCGCTACGAAGCGCGCCCGGCGCGGAGGCCGGGCGCTGATAGGCTACAGACAAGGTAAAACGTCTGACCTTAGAAGTATGCGGGGCGGTTGTATGCGTTCTCCTGGGGTACATAAGGCCGCTCAGCGCCATCCGAATCCGCTTGCGTAACGATGTATACCGCCTTGGCCTGATAAGGCTGATACAAGACAAGTTCTTCGCGGTCATCTCCGCATAGGACGACGGGAACCGCCTGCACAGCTAATTCCTCTTTTGTCGTTCCGGGACGCAAATCGTCGATTACCTGCTCTTCCAGCTCGCCTAGGCAAGCTACGACCTCGCCCCTGCCGTTCAGGATCTTACGGTCTATTGGTATCCAGAGCGCATCCTCGCCTTCCCGCCATTGCACTTTAACCGGCATATCGGGATATCTTCGGGATCCGTCTTCATGCTTGATCCCCGAAAGATGCTCGAACTCAGCGAGTTTCTCGCCGTCTTCAGCGTCAAAGGTATGGAAGATGCCGTAGTGTCCAGAGACTTGAACGATGGCCTCGAGCCCGGGACGATCCGGAATGAAATTGCCGGCCCAACCCGCCTGACCGTGCGGAACTTCCTCTTGCGTCTTCTCCCAGATGATCTCTCCGTTGGCGTCCAGGCAGTATGCCGGGCCGTCCACACATATCGTCACAAGCAGCCGCTTTTCGCCGTCGATTGTGAACATGTCGACGGCGTCGGCATGGTGTGGAAAATCACGGCGGAAGATACGCTCTCCGTCACTGTCAACCGCCAATTGCCCGAACACGATGTCGTCGCGCCCATCGCCGGTAAGGTCCACGACGCGGGCGTGGTGACCCATGTCATCCGGCCGCCCATGCACTTCCCAGCGCTTGTTGAGTTCATGATCGTACGCGATGGCGAGCGTCGGAATCCGGCCCGAGGCTTCGTATTTGACGACCACTGACGCGGGCTTGTCCCGGCCGTCAAGGCGCGCCGTCAACGCTTGCGGCGAGGGCCGGCTGGGCGCGTATCCCTCCGGTTCGCGCACGGCGTCCATCTCGAATGGCGAGGGAATTTCGTGCAGCGTTTCGCCCGTGGCCCCGGCCAGCATCACGAGCCGCGGCGCCCCGTCGTTCCAGAATTCGGCCACCACCTCGGTGTGGCCATTCCCATCGAAATCATAGGCGGTAATCGCTGGCCGGCAGGGCGGTTCCATCCCGCGGCTCATTGTCTCCAGCCGGTCAAAATCTTGGCTCGTAACCGATGGATCCCCATGGCTCCAGAGTATGTTGCCGTCAAGGTCCATGGCCACGAGGCGCAAGTGCGCGGCGTAAAAGTTCGCGTAGGATACCAGCAGCTCGATGCGTCCATCACCGGTCAAATCCGCTGGCAACGCGAAACCGCCCGTGAGCCCTTCTGGCAGCTGGATCTTCTTCCATAATTGCATACCGCCCGGCGCCGATTCCTCGGCGGCGCTTGAGAGCGGGGCCCCCACGCCTATCAGCACCACGGCCAGAAAAGGTATTGCGCCTCGCAACGTATTCGCAATAGTCATAAGGGCTACTCCTTTTTCTTGCTTGCGATCGGACCGCCGACTGGCAATGATCCGTGACCAGCCCGCCATTGTCAACCAAAGCTAAGCGGGAACAGGCGCCAGATTAAACACCGGCGTCGGACCGTTCTGGCGCGCGATATGCACCTCGGCTTGCGCGCCGCGAATCGCATGACGCGCCATGTGGCTGGCTAACTCGGGGGTATTGTTCTCTTCGCTAATGTGGATGAGCACCACATAACGCAGCGCCTCATGAACCAGCGACGCGAGAAGCGAACACGCGTCCGGGTTTGACAGGTGCCCGTGCCGGCCGCGGATGCGCTGTTGAATCGCGGGCGGATATGAGCTGCGATGCAGCATCTCTGGGCAGTAGTTCGATTCGAGAACGAGGGCCTGCGCGCCGCGCAGTTTGGCGCGGACCACATTCGACGCGTGCCCGAGATCGGCCGCAAGACCAAGGCGGGCTCCGCCCCAATCCACGGTATAGCTGACGGGGTCCGCCGCGTCGTGGGTCACGGAAAAGGAATCCACTCGAAAGCCGTCGACACGCAATGTATCCCCCGCCTCGAACTCGACGACGCGCGGCAACGCGCCGACCACGCGCGGCAGGCGGGCCCGCGTTCCCGCAGTCATATAGACGGGCAGGCCGCACTTGCGGGCGAGTATGCCGGCGCCGTTAACATGATCTCCGTGCTCATGCGTGATGAATACGGCGCGTAGGTCTTCTATGTTCTCGCCGACGGTGGCCGCACGGCGCTGTAATTGACGAAAACTGAGGCCGTTGTCAATAAGTATCGAGCCGTCGGGACTCCCCACGAGGAGCGCGTTGCCCGCGCTGCCGCTGCCCAGAAGACAAAAACGCAGCAAGACATGCCCTTTCGGTTAATCTTTTTCGGTGGATTTGCCGAAGTATAGCATTGGGGATGAGGCGTATCAATTGACAAAAACCGGAAGCCGCTGCTATAGTGGCACGTGAATTGCTGAGGAGTCCGTGACGCAATGATGCATATGGAACATCGGTTGACGCAGACGCAGACGCAGCGTCTGATGTTGACTCAAAAGATGCAGCAAGCGATCCACATCCTGCAACTGTCCACGCAGGAGCTGGACCAATACATTCAGCAGGAGTTGGAAACCAACCCCGTTCTCGAACTCGCGCCGCAGGAGAAGGGTGGCGATCTGCCCACGGACAACTCGAATGGCCACGGCGATGATAGTTTTGACGATCGCGAATTCTATGATATAGATACGCTGATCGACTTGTCGGGTCAGAGTCACTCCATCGCGCTGCAATCCGGCGGCGACGGAGAAACGCCAGCCGAAGACAACGCAACCGCTAATGACGCCGCGCCTGCTGAACCCGCCCAAGGCGTCGAACAAGCCGATGCGCAATCCGGCGACGGCTCCATCGATGCCGACGCCGCCGTCTCCGACGACATCAGCGACCCATGGAGCCGGCGGATGGAGGAGGGCCAGGATCTTAGCTTCGGCGAGGACTTGCAGGAGCGCCGCGACTTTTTCCTCAACAGCGCCGCGGGCGCCGATTCCCTCGAATCCCAGTTGCTGCTCGAGCTTCACACCGCAGTCGACACCGATGAAGAATACGCGATTGGCGAGCGTATTATCGCCGAACTCGACCACCGCGGCTATTTCACCGGCTCCATAGAGGACATCGCGGGGGAAATGAACGTTTCTCCCGAGCGGGTCGAGTCGGTCTTGCGCGT
>PUMX01000202.1 GCA_003552485.1 Candidatus Hydrogenedentota bacterium | reverse complement strand
GGTCTGAGTGCGTGTGGGTGTGAGGAGTGCTTCGAATGAACGAAGCGTTTTCTGTGCGCCGCCACTGGCGCTCGTAGCCAATACGGACGGCTTTTCTCATCGTTGATGGGATGCAGGAAAGCATTGAGACATGAGACTCAGCGAGATTAACGAGGCGGGAGCGACATGACCCGGGAGCGATTCGAAGAACGTAAGCGAGACGCGGAGAATGCTGCTAAGCGCCTGCGGGAAGTACTCACCGAAACGGACGACAAGGTCGTACGTGATGCCGCGATTCAGCGATTCGAGTTCACTTTCGAGGCCGTGTGGAGAGCATTGAAACTCTATCTGGAACGGCAGGGATTCGAGGTAAACAGTCCGCGGCAGGTCCTGAAGCGCGCGTTTTCAGAAGGTCTGATCGTGGACCAGGCGGAGGCGGACATTTGGTTGATGATGCTCGACGACCGCAATCGCACGAGCCATGTCTACAATGAGGCCCTGGCGGATGTGATCCATCAGCGAATTGTCACTCAGTATGGCGTTTTGCTTCAGCGTATGGCGGAAACTCTCCAGAAGTGCGAGTGGGATTGATGGCGCCCGTTGTTCTTCGGTCACAAGATGCGGCAGTGCTCAGAACGATTTTTCGGCGGCATCCTGGCGTCCAAAAAGTGTTGCTCTTCGGCTCGCGCGCTGAAGGGCATGCTGGGCGTGCGTCGGATATCGATCTCGCGGTATCCGCGCCCAATATGACGCTTGGCGAGTGGGCCCGGCTCGTGGATGATCTCGAGGAGGCCCCGATAATTCTCGAGATGGATCCTGTCCATCTCGAACAACTGCCGAGCGGTCCTTTCAAGGACATGATACTTGCGCGGGGCGTGCGTATTTACCCAGAAGACTCGTAGAAGCAATCCCGCCGTTTCCTCAGCGCCCCATGATCAGCTCGGGTATCCACAGTGTGAGTCCCGAGACGAAGGTCACTAGCATGAGCACCACAAGCATGACTGCGTAGAAAGGCAGCATCGCTCTAGTCGTATTCTCGATGCTTGTGCGTCCAATCGCGGCGCCTACAAACAACGCGGAACCGACCGGCGGCGTGCAAAGGCCGATGCCCAAGTTCAGCATGAGCAGAATGCCAAAGTGAACAGGATGCATACCCAGCTCCTCGACGGTAATGGGGTAGAGGACGGGTGTGGTGATCAGAATTAGCGGGGCCATGTCCATGATCATGCCGAGCAGCAACAGCATGAGGTTGATCAGTAACAGCAGAAGAATGGGGTTGCCGGTCACGCTGAGCAAACCGGTGGTGACGTGTTCAGGCACGCGCAGTAAAGCGAGAAGCCAGCCGAAAGCGGTTGCCGCGGCGATAAGGCTCATTACCATGGCTAATGTCTTCAGCGTGGCGTATAGGATGCTCAGAAAGCGTTTCAGCGGCACTTCGCGGTACCAGAAGAACGTGATGACAAACGCGTAGACGCACGCGATAGCCGCCGATTCCGTCGCGGTGAATACGCCGCTTATTACGCCGCCAATGATGATTGCAGCGGTAAGCAGGCCGAGGAATGCATCAGCGGTGATTTTTAGGCTTTCCCAAAGGGAATAGCCGCGTTCCTTGGGGTAACCGCGCCGGACCGCGATAATGTAGCTGACAATCATCAGGCTTAACCCAAGGATGACGCCGGGCGCGACACCGGCCAGGAATAGGCTTCCAATAGACACGCCGCCCGCCGCTAGCGAGTAGATGATCATGTTATGGCTCGGCGGGATGATAATCCCCTGGCAGGCGCTGGTTACGGTCACCGCGACAGAGTAATCCGCGTCGTAACCCTTCTTCTTCATCACGGGCATCATGATGCTGCCAATGGACGACACATCGGCCACGGCTGAGCCTGAGATGCCGCCGAAGAACATGCTCGCCATCACGTTGACTTGCGCCAGGCCGCCGCGCGCCCGCCCCACAATAAGGTTCGAGAACTCGATCATCCGCTGGGAGATGCCGCCCTGACCCATAATCTGGCCGGCGAGAATGAAGAACGGTATGGCGAGTAGCGAGAACGAACGCACGCCGTTCAGCATCCGCTGAACCATCGTCATCATCGGAATGTCGAGATAGAACACGGTCGCGATGGCGGAAAATGCCAGCGCAAACGTAATGGGGACGCGGAGCACGAGCAGGACGCCGAAAGACCCCGTGAGAATCAGCGTAGCGATGGCGTCCGTGCTCACGCGTCCTCCTCATCTTCGCGAAAGATTCGCTTGTTAATGTAAGCGTCTTTCTTGTCAAAGCCGCAGAGATCCATGAAGCTGTCGTAAAGCATCAAGAGGCCGGCGACCGGCATCGCCAAATGCTGGATGCCGGCGGGCGCGCCGGTGGCGGGTAGGGTCGAGCGCATGCCTATGCGGAACAGATCGCGTCCGTAGTAGACCATTACAAAGGCGACGACAAGGATCACCGCCGCCTTGAGTTTCACAAGGGCTTTGGTCATCCACGGCGGCAGGTTCTTGGGTAAGACGTTAATGCTGATGTGCAGATCCTTCTTAACACCGATGGCCATCGCGATGAAGGTAAACCAGATAACGAGGATCAGCGCAACCTCCTCGGCCCAGCGAAGGCCGCTTCCGAGGACGTAGCGCATAAACACATGCGTGCTGGTGACCGCCACAAGCGCGACGATTAACAGCTTCGAGAAGAAAACGAGCCCGATGTAGATCCAGTTGAACCCAAACCGGATCCAATCGGAGAGTTTCCATGCTGTCGCCAATGCCCTGCTCATTCGGGGATGCCTGCCTTCATCGAGCGGGCCGTCTATTCTGCGAGCTCGCGAATTCGCTCGACAATCTGTTGTTGGCTCTCTGGCAGTTGGTCATACAAGGGCTGCACCCGCTCTCGGAAAGCGTCCACGTCGATGTCTTCATGTTCCGTGATGGTATTACCAGCCGCGCGGATGCGTTCTTCGGCCTCTTCTTCGAATTCGTTCCAGCGTTCGATTTGATAATCCACCGCGTCCCACGCCGCTTCGCGGATCAACGCCTGATCCTCCTCGGGCAGCCGATCCATTACAAGGCTGCTCATGATGGTTACTTCGGGAACGCGGCTGTGTTCGTTGACGCTGAAGTACGGGGCCACCTCATAGTGGCTAGTGGAATAGTAGCTTGGCCAGTTATTCTCGGCCCCGTCAATCACGCCCGTCTGCAGCGCGCTGTAGACTTCACCGAAGGGCATAGGCGTCGCCACGGCGCCGAGTGCGCGCACAAGATTCATCATCAATTGACTCTCTTGCACCCGGATTTGCATGCCGGCCATGTCGTCGGGGTGGGTGATTTCGCGGCGGGTGTTGTAGAAGCTTCGTGCGCCGCTGTCGTAGTAGTTGAGCCCAACGAAATCCGCCGCCTCAAGGGCGTCGAGCATTTCGCGCCCGATGTCTCCGCGCAGCGCCCTCCACATGTGATCGG
>PUMX01000332.1 GCA_003552485.1 Candidatus Hydrogenedentota bacterium | reverse complement strand
GGGGGCCAGTCGGATTTCCACCCACCCGAGAGTTTCATAATTTCAAAATTTGAAATTACGGACTTTCGATAGATGACCTGATAAGAACAGGCATGATACGCATTTGCCCTACAGCAACAGTCGAGATTCTTCCCTCCACATCAATTATTTCTGCCTCGTGATAGTACACACCTTCTCGATTGTGCGTATCTTCTGGTTTCAGCTTAACAGTAAAAGTATTTCCATCTATTTCTATAGCCTCACTCCCTCCATTGGGTATCCTCTTTTTAATTAGATAGTCATCTTCGACTTCCTTTGCCATTTTCCAGGTAATAGTCGTGCCGATAAGACTTTCAGCATCTTCAACTGTAAACCTTAAATTCTTATGATCTTGACTCCACATCTTTGCATCTTGATTTTCAGCAGTCATTCTAACACCTCCCTATCCGGGCGACCAAATCTATAGTCTCTACTTTTGTCGCCTTCAATTCTACCGGATCTGCAATAGAGGCTCCTAGAGTTATTGGGTCAGATATGGATGCTTCTAAGTCAAGGCAACTTATTATTTGAATTATTCGAGATACGCCAGATCCTTGAGTATATAGTGTGACTATGACTTGGCTAGCGTCTTCGAGAGACTTTATAGTTTGAGTCTCGGTGAATGTCTGGATGTGTGTGTCTGTACCTTGTTGCGTATGCTTGTAGGTCTCGTGCCCGGTCGTTGTCTGGATGTACACTTCTGTTGAGTCTTTGACTATTTTATGGGCAGATGTTTGAATGCTTGTTGTTAGATTGAGATGAGAATATGAGCTTATATCTTTTTTCGGCTCGACTTGAGTTTTGACACTTAGGGGAATCTCAGAGCCTTGAGAGACACTTTTATAATAAACCTGCTCACCCCTAATTGTCAGAATAGAGTCTGATCCGTCAGAGATAGATATTGTGCGTTCGCCTGCAGATTCAGTAAGAATATTTAAATTTATTGTGCTTGAACCAATTTTTATAACTTTTGTTTGTGATTTAGTCAAAGAGCTTAAAACAACTTCAGAAAAACCTTCTTCAGATACTTTAGGTTGTCCTGAAGTTTCTGTAAAGGTTTGAAGGTTACATTCAGAGCCTTGAGATACTTTCTTTATTTGCTCTTCCTGCATACTTAAAGTAAGAGATGTTGTAGAGGCTCCTCCAGTAACTGCTGTACCTAAACCTTGAGTTGAAACTTGCAGATTAGTTTCAGAAGCACCAAAACTAGCCTTTATGGTGTTTTGCTCAATTTTAGTTGTAAGGGCGACTTCTGAACCTATAGAAACTTTTTTATACCCTGCGGTGATAGTATCTGTTGTTATTGAAGTTGTAGAAGAGCCTTCAAGAGTTGGAAGCCCTTGCACTTGAGTATCTAGAGTTATTGTAGTTGTGGAATAGTTTTCGCTTTGTTTTGAGGATTGTTGTTCAGAATCTAATTGTATCTGGGCTGTTGAGCCCTGTGAGACACTTTTTTGTCCGGATGTTTGAGTCTTGGTGGCAGCAATAATCTCAGAACTTTGTGAAGTAGTTTTTATAAAGCTCTGTTCAGAGTCTAGCTGTAAGATTGTAGTTGATGCTCCACCGAGTTCTGCTGTACCAAAACTTTGAATATTTAATTGTATTAGAGCTTCAGAAAAATCTGATATTTTCTTTGTATAGTTTATTTCTGTTGAGATTTTAAGTTGAACTTCTGAATGTTGTCTAGTTGTTTTTAAAGTATTGTTTTGTGTCGTTGTTTGTGTTTTAACTTCAGAACCTTGAGAAACATTTTTATAAGAGTTAGATTCGCTAGATGCTGTAAGAGAAATTTCGGATGCTTTTTCCGAGACTTTGTATCCTAGACTATCTAAGGAAACTTTTAGTGGAGTTTCAGAAGCATTTGTAGTTTGCTTTGTCGTTTCTGCTTCTGTTAGAATTTGTAATTCAGAGGTAGATGCTCCACCCAAAACAGCTGTGCCTAAACCTTCAATTTTAATTTGAAGAGATGTTTCACTGAAAGTTGATATTTCTTTTAAGACTTGTTGTTCGGTATTAATCTGAATGTTTGCTTGAGAACTCTGTAAAGCGTTTTTATAAGATGCTTCTGTTGTAAAAGTTTGAATTGTAACATCTGAACCTTGAGATACTTTTTTGTGTCCTGAACTTTGTAAATCTAATTGAATATTAGATTCAGAGCCCTGGCCTAAAACAAGTGAGCCTAGACTTTCAACCTCAATTTGAAGAGGCACTTCTGAAGAACTCTCTACTTGTTTTATAGAGGAATATTCTGTAGAAGTTTCTATTGAAATTTCTGAGCCTTGTGATACTTTTTTGACTCCTAAAGAAGGAGTTTCTACTTCTAAGATAGTGCTTGAACCCAATATACTCGATTTTATTCCAGAAGAAAAGATGTTAATTTCGTTTATTATTTCTGATGGTGGGGCTCTGATGGTTTTAAACCCTGCAGCTTCACTTGAAATTTGCGTTTCAACTTCTGAGCCATCTTCTATGAGAAGTATTGCTTGCCCAGAACTTTCAACAGTTAAGGTAAGATTTGAGATACTTCCTAGACTAATGCTTTTAAAGGATAGGGCTTGAATATCTGTAACTAGATTAACTTCTGAGCTATCTAATATTATCTTGATTTGGTCTGCTGTTGTATTTGTTTGCAAAATTGTTTCTTGAGCATCTGTTATACTTTTATAGGCAACTTGTTGTGTGCTTATTAAAAAAGATATATCTGAAGATTGCTTAATTATTTTTTGTTTTGTTCCTTGAGTATTTATTTGAATTTCAATCGTAGAACTTTGTTGTATAATTTTAAGACTAAATTCTTGAATACTTGTAGTTAAATGTGCTTCACTGCCTCCAGATATTTCTTCTACGAGAGATATAATTTCAATATTAGACCAATTTCCAGGTTTTCCTTGTTGCCAGTAACGAGCACGATAATGATATTCAATATCTGATTCTACATTATGGTCTTCGTAGGAACCAGAGAATGTTGATTGATACTCAATAGTTTCCCATTCTCCTTCTTCTCCTATTTTTCTTTGAATTTCAGTATAATCTCCAGAAATACCTTCGCTCTCAATTTTTATTGCTAAAGAGCTTTCACTGCTACCAGATATTATTTCTTTGACTTCTCCAGCACTTTCGGTATTAACAGATAAACTAGATGTAGAGCCTCCTTCAGGTTGTTCTTCTCCAAAAGGAATTAAAGTGGCTGTATTCTCGGTACCTGTTTCCAGTTCAAATACTACAGGTCGTACATGATGAGTGCCAAATATTTCATAAGATACACCAAATCTATCAGTATCCACTATATCAACATGATTCCATGTTACATTTTCAAAAGTTAATTCATACTGACCAGCACTAGTTATTGTTGTGGGATGTTCTGTACTCTCTACCACATTGCCATTTTCATCTATTCTAGATACCGACACAAT
>PUMX01000521.1 GCA_003552485.1 Candidatus Hydrogenedentota bacterium | reverse complement strand
GGATCTCTCCCGCTCCTACCGAGCCTTTCCATCTCTTGCACTGGAATATCACGTGAAAGCTCATAAACCCGTGTATACGAGCGATTCCTTTTCCATCAAGGCCGCCGTCTCCCGTCCGCCCCGTAATTTCCACATGCAAAAAACCGGATTCTCGCAACAGCCGTTGCACAAGGCGTTCAAAGGCGGCAGGATCCAACTTCTGCGTGAGAATCGTGTGAAGCTCTTCTCGCCAGCTATCCAGTTCCTCTGTGGATTCGTCAGGCGCATCGTCGGATTCGGCCTGCCTCTCCGGCGTCTTTTCGCGTTGCTTTCGCCCCTTCTGGAATGTCCCCCGCACTGATCGAACGACTTCCGTGGGATTCACCTCGTCGACATCTCTGGCGGCCGCCGAAAGCGACCAGACTCCGCGTGAGGAGTTCTCAAGGAGTCCATATTTCTTTAGATATGTCCTTGTCCAGGCGAGCCGATATCCGACTTCAGTGTCGTTGCTCTTCTCGGGATCGTGCAGCACTGACACGATATCCTCAGGCAACTGCGTTATTTCAACCACCTTCTCATAGATCTCATCGATAGAACCTGAGCCGCCAAGCTCCCGAAGCGCTTGGAGCATCGGGTTCATGAGTGAATCAAACGTGGGTAGCTGTTGTTCCATGGCGTCTTTCCTAGTAAGAAGGCAATGGTCAATCGTACAGTTCTGAATAACCCTACCACGCACGGTCTTTGTAAGTCAGTTTTTCAAGTACGGATCCGAGGAAAGAAGTTAATCCGAACACGCATCGGACTTGAACCCCATATAGAATCCCCTCACACTGCGTGGGAGTTGGTTCATACAACACGTGAGCGCGACTCATTACGCACTCAGCATCAAGGAGACCCCACATGCTTCCCTGCCTCCTCTTAGCGCTTCTCGCCACTCTTCCCCAGCCGCTGCCGGGCAATCCGGGCAACGTATTTCTCTCCGGCCAGGAGGCCATCATCACTGTCCCGGATGAAGCCATGCAGATGGATGGCGCGTGGCGGGCGCTCGACGATCAGTGGGACGTGGCAGCGTCGGGCGCGTTTGCCGGTGGAGATGAACGCGTTAACGCGGGCGCGTTGCCCGTGGGCTGGTACCGCATCGAGTTCCGGGACAATACGGACGAACTGCTCGCGTACACGACAACGGCGGTGCTCGATGAGCTGCGGGCGCGGCCGCCCGAAGATACGCCGGTCGCATTGGACGTGGCGCTGTCCTGGGTTCCGCCTGAGGACATCGGCGCGTGGCCGGAATGGACACGGCTGGCGGCGTTGGCCGGGGTCCGCTCGGTGCGGGACCGTTTGCGCTGGCGTGATGTTCAACCCGAGCCGGAAACGATAGCGGAGGAGACGAAGTACGACGACGCGGCGCAATTGCAGCGCGACGAAGGCTTTCAGGTGTTGCAAGTGTTCCACGACACGCCGCCCTGGGCCGTGCGGGAGAACGCGCAACCGGGCCGGATGCCCGCCGACCTGCGGGATACGCACCGCTTCGCCAAGGCGATGGCGGAGCGTTTCAGCGGGCTCGTAACGGCATGGCAGGCGTGGAACGAACCGAACTCCGGCAACTTCGGCGGGCACACCATCGACGAAATCGCTTCGCATCACAAAGCCGCGTATCTCGGCTTTAAAGCGGGCGACCCGGATGTCACTGTCACATGGACGCCCTTTGGCGGCACATCGTCGGAGCTGTTGAGCGACGGGGTCATCCGCAACGCGGCGTGGCCCTATTTCGATGTGTACGCCTTTCATTCCTATGATTGGCCCCACGATTTCGATGGGCTCTGGGGGCCGGACATCGACGCGGCTTCGGGCCGCCCCATCTGGGTAACGGAGGCGGACCGCGGACTCAGCGCGGACCCCGACTGCGAGCACGGCGATTTCGCGCCAGCCGACGCGCGGCGCAAGGCCGAGTTCATGGCGCAATCCATCGCGTCGAGCCTGGGCGCGGGCGCGGCGCGACACTTTCACTTTATCTTGCCGAATTACACGGAAGGCGATATCCAGTTCGGCCTGTTGCGCAGCGACGGAACGCCACGCATGAGCTATGTCGCCTGGGCGGCGGCGGGCCGTTTCCTCGCGGGCGCGCGCTGCCTGGGCCGCTGGGTGATTGCCGATCGGGATGATGTGTATGTGTACGCGTTCCGGGGCGAACCCGATGGCGAACCGCGCGACGTGCTCATTGCCTGGACCGAGGAGCGCGTCGATTGGCGCAGCCGTGGACAAGCAGAATCCGAGTGGCCGTTGCCCGCCGATCTCGCGATTGAGCGAGTGTACGATTACCTAGGCCGTTCCGTCGGGGAAGCCGCGCCCGCGCGGCTTCGGAGCGCGCCGGTCTACGTAGTGATGCCCGAAGGTGAGGCGGACCGCTTGCAAGACATGGCCGATAACGCTGAATGGCGCGCCGCTCCTGAATCGCCCTGGCGCGATGGCGACGCCTCACCGGTGGTGCTGCAACTGCATGCGCCGGACGCCGCCATCGTGGGCCGCGAGATCGACTGGGCGCCGATGCACGATTACGCCCTGGCGCCAGGCGAACACGAAATCGCCATGCGCGCCTACAATTTCGGCGACGAAATTGTTTCCGGCGCAGTCGAGGTAGCCGAGCTGCCCAGCGGCTGGAATGTGGCGCCAGCATCTTGGAAGGTAGAGCTTCAGCCCATGGAGCGCCACGAACAGCGGCTCCAATTAACCATCCCCGAGCCAATAGCAGCCGACGGCGCGTGGGTAAGCTTCGAAGGCGCTTTCAACGGCGAACCCGATACACGCCTCGCCTTCCGCGTGTTGCCGAGGCAGTGACGCCGAACGGCTTGTTTGCAATCATCAATACAGACGGCGCATCTTGGAACCGGCGGCGCGGGCGCTATCCACAACGCAATCGGGGATGAAGCCATGGATACGACGAGGCGCAACATTGCAAAGCGCGTGGCTACTGTAGTACTCGGCGCCGCGGTGGTCTTGTTTGCGGGGCTTATGCTGTATCGGGCTTACGCACAACCACCCCTCGCGGAGACCGTTTTCGAGGGCGATTCCGATGAACTGGCGGCCACGCGTATCGTGGCGACGCTGGATGAGCCTTTCGACCCGGATGAGAACGCCATCTGGTGTGCGTCGTTCCTCGCGATGTGGAAGACGCTCGAGTCGGATCTGGCCGAGGGGCCGATTGAGTTGGAAGACAGTCCGGAGATGGCTGATGCGTTGAACCGCGCAGCGGATCCACGGGAACACGTTCCCGCTGAAAACCTGTATACGGCGGCGGGCTGGAGGCACAAAGGCATCGTCGAGGAAATTGCGGCGGACCTGGCCGAGCGGTTTCCCGACGAGACGCCGCCTACCTTTGAAGAGGCGCTGCCCCATTCCTTTATCGGCTACGCCTACCTCGAAGCGAACATTCCTTTCGACCTGCCATACCTTCAGAATGACG
>PUMX01000268.1 GCA_003552485.1 Candidatus Hydrogenedentota bacterium | reverse complement strand
GCCGCGACGATCCGCCCCAGACGATTCTGGGCGAGGGCGCGCTGGATCTTCCGCGATTCTGCGCCGCGTTGCGCGCCGCCGAGTATGACGCGCCGATCTCGTTGGAGTATGATAAGCAAGTCACGATCGACGAAATCCGCCGCAGTTTGGTCAATTTCGCCGAAGCAGCCCAACACGCGTAAGTAAACGGGAACCCGTAAAGGAGCAACGCCATGAATCGGTGTGTCATTACTACCTGCGCCGTAGCTATATTCCTCGGCCTATGCTTTACACTGCCCGCCGCCGGGCAGGTTAGCCTCGTGCGCGATGGAGAAGCGCGCGCTGTTGTAGTGACAGCCGACGAGCCCACGGAAACGGCGGAGTACGCCGCCGCAGAGTTGGTGCGGCATGTCGAGCAAGCGACGGGCGTGCAGCTGGATACCGTGGTCGAATCCGAGGCGCCCGAGGCGCCGCATACCCGGGTGTATATCGGCGTCACGGAAACCGGTCCGCATCATGGCGTTGACGCAGACAACCTGCCGCGCGAAGCCTATATCCTGCGCTCCGTCGGCAACGACCTGCTCATCGCGGGCCGTGAGGATGACGGCGATCCGCTGGATCCCGGCAATCCGAACGCGGGCACGCTCTTCGGCGTGTATGAGTTCCTCGAAGAGGCGCTCGGCGTGCGCTGGCTGTGGCCGGGCGAACTGGGGACCTATGTCCCGCAGACCGATACCATCGAGATATCGGCCATTAACCGCATGCAAGCGCCCGCGCTGCATTTCCGCGAGCTGGCGTGGGGCCGCACGCGCGCGCTGCTGCGTGGCCGCGAACTCGAAGAGGAAGACGCGCGCCTGGGATTCTCGCAAGATGTGGCGCTGGAGTACGCCCAAGCGCTCGAAAGTTTTTTGCGCCGTCACCGCATGGGCGGCATGGACGCCAAGCCGCCCACAGGCCATATCTTCGCGGGCTGGTGGGAGCGCTACGGCGAGGAGCATCCCGAGTGGTTCATGCTGCGGCGGGACGGAACACGCGGCCATCCTGATCCCGAGTTCACCCACGTGGATATGTGCATCACCAATGAGGAGTTGCAGGATTACATCATCGAGGAACAGTGGGACGGTGAAGGCTGGCTGCGCCTGGGCTCCGTGGACCGGCCTGGCCGTTGCACGTGCGATGATTGCCGTGCATGGGACGGCCCGCAGCCGGATGAGATTCCCTGGTTTGCCGAGATGGTGTACGAAACAGACCGGCGCGCGGAGGTCGCTTTTCCCGGCGCGACGTCGGACCGGTACGCGCGGTTCTGGAAGTTGATGCTGGAAAAGGCCCGCGAGCGCAACCCGAATGCCCGGGTGTCGGGATCGTTTCTGTTCGAAAACGAGTTCCCCGCGCCCGTGACCGACATCCAACTGAACAAGGACATCTACGCCGAGTTCGTGCAATGGCAGGATCCGCATCTGCGTTGGTTCCCCATGCCGGAAGAAGCCCACGAGTGGATCAAACAACAATGGCTCGGTTGGAAGCGCACCGGCATTCGGCTGGGCTACCGGCCGAACTATCTGCACGACGGCTACGTGTTCCCCCATTTCGATATCTGGCAGTCCGGCGAGTTCTTTCAGTTCGCCTATGAGCACGGCATGGAAGGCGCCCGCTTCGATTCGCTCACGGGCCAATGGGCCGTGCAGGGGCCGCGGCTCTACATGCACCTGCGGCTGATGACGGACCCGGAGATGGCCATCGCGGACATTCGCGACGAGTATTTCTCGGCGTTCGGTCCCGCCGCCGAAACCGTCGAGCGTTACTTCGATTATTGGGAGGACTACTCCGTCGACAACGTGCTCGAGTTCATCGAACTGTTCCAGAGTCCCTTCGTGGGCTGGCGTTATCGCGCGTATCCGCTCAAGGCGCATCTCGCCTTTCCACCGGAGGTCTTCGAGCCTGCCAAAGCAATGCTGGACGAGGCCCTCGAAGAGGCGCAGACGGATTCCAACGGCGAGTACGCGGAACGCGTGCGCTTTCTACAGACCGGGCTCGAGCATGCGCTGTTGACCGTCGAGCTCGCCGCCATCTACGACGAAAGCGGCAGCATGCCCGAGGACCGTCTGGAAGAGGGCAAGCAAGCCCTCGCAAAGCTCGTTGAATTCCGCAAAGAACGGCAGCACCTGTTCTTCGCCGACCTGCAATGGGTGACCAACTACTGGGAACGCCCTCGCTGGGACGTGGGCGAACTGGTCATGAAGCTCGACGAAGAATAACGTTCGACAAAGCCAGGCAACCGCAGCCACGGCGGCCTCGTCTGATTGACTCACGATTAAGACGGCTGAACTGTAGACCCGTGGGGGATTGTAGGTCGAGGTGAAGCGCCCTCGAATGGGTCATCGACCAATACCAGGTCAAGACCGACAAACGCAGCGGCATCACCTCCGACCCCAACCGCGACGACGACCGCGAATACATCGTCCGCCTCGTTGGCAAAGTCATCACCGTAAGCCGCGAAAACCGTGCGCATCGTGGAAGCATTGCCGGAGAATTTCGGCGGGTGAGATTCGAACTCTTAGTTGTACTTAGCAAGCTCGATTACTGTTCGCGCCTTCTTGAGTAGCGAATACGTTTGTTGAGTTAGGCGCGGCGCACCGGCTACGTAATCCGCAGTGTTACGCCAGGATTTCAGGTCGTTTAGATAATCACTCATCCTGACGCCTACGCGCCCGGACTGACTCAATTCGTGAATCAGCACGTCATGACCGGGCAGCTTGTGAAGCGGCTTGGAATGCGATTGTTGCTTGCCGTACCATTCCCGGGCAAGATTGTGGGCGGCGTAGTAGGCCCGGCTGATGGCGTTGCGATGAACCGCGTCAATGGAAACGCCCACGGACTGTTGAAGGGCTAACAAACCATGGGCGAGTGTCAGGTATTCTTCCCAATCGAAATCAGACATAATCCATGGTAACCGTGAATCGGGCGCCGGTCTGGGGAACCTGGTCCAGCCACCAGTCCTCCGCGAAACGCTCGTAACGTTCGTCACCAGTTTCCCAATGCTCGCTTGTGCGCAAGAACAGCACCAGCGTTTCGCTGCCGTCCTCGGGATCCCGCACGATTTCCAGGCGCTGTTCGGCGGCCGGAAAATACGCGGCCGCCTTGTCCAGTGTTTCGTGCACCAATGGGCGCAAGTCTGGATGTGCGGCCAAGAAGCGATCGCTCTCGTGATCAAGCGTTAGTCCGGAACCTACAGGCCCCGGCCGGGAAGACTCCTGAGGTTGTGTCACAATGTATCTCCGTTCTCCGGCCTGGTGGTAAACACGATCATACAGCGTCAAATGGTTCACGTTCGAAGTATCCGATAGCGCCGGACTTCGAGTCAAGTCTCATCATTGGGCCACAGCGCCCAGTGAGACGAATGGCTTTTCTCACGCTGAGGCATGGTCACGCCACGGTTCAACTCAAGAGAACCCTTCCCGCAG
>PUMX01000219.1 GCA_003552485.1 Candidatus Hydrogenedentota bacterium | reverse complement strand
CCGTGTTTTCAGGATCCATCGTTCGTATCCTCCATTGACAATGAAACTCGCTATCCGGCCACGCGCCGCTTTATCCAATCGGCGCGCAGCCATTTGACGCAGCGGATGTACTCTATTGCCTGCGGCGCCTCCCGCGCAAGTCCGCTAAGCGAAGAAGAGCGCCTATCTTCGTCAGCCGGGCGAGGAAAGCTTATGTCGAAAGAACCGGGCGCGACACAAGGGCTGAAGAGGAACCAGCAAACCCTCAGCCCCTCAAGAGCTTGAACAGAAACTTCTTGACACACGCAGGGCGGCCAGTACAGTTGCCTATCGCGCTTCGGGTGGCGCCACAGGGTAGACTTCGCCAGGATCGGGCATGTTGAACTGGTCCGTTAACCAGGGTATTGCCAAGTATCCCTTGAAATAGTGACGATCCGCATTGACATTGGCGTATTCGAACCACTCCGATTGGTCCAAGCCCTCTGGAATGACCTCTCCATCATGCCGGTCAGCCGGATCGCTATACTTCGGATAATAGTGGATCGATAGCTTGTCCGTGGCATCGTTTATTTCGAACGCCCGGCGAACTAGATCGAGCGACTCCGTGGGACCGCCCTCGGTAATGATTACGGGACGGGGCGCAATGGCGGCAACCAAGTCCGGGTAGTCAAACCAATCCCACAGGCCCGGTATGCAATGGCCCAACCAATTCGCCCCAGGCCGGACCCCACGCTCATTCGGCTTGGTGCTCACCTTGGCCCGGATGATGTTGGGGCAGAGAAAATCGTTCCAGACAACCGCCGAAATGCCCGGATCTATGACCGCCATGGCGAACACGGGTTCCGTGCCGAGCGAGTGGCCGCTCACGGCAATGCGCTCGTTATCGACCATTGGCAAGCTGCGCAGCCAATCGAGGATTTCCAACTTCTGGAACGCGGACAAGCCGATGTAATTCCGGCCAAAATCGAGCAAGTAGCGCGCAATTGTGTTTCTATCGTCCGTGGCGGCGCCACGGTGTTTGGCAAGGTCCGATAATTCACCGTTGCCGGGATGGTCCACCGCGACCGCAATGAATCCAGCGTTGACGAATTGCAGCGCCTGTTGGTTACGTTCGGCATGCCGGTATCCATCGTGACTACGCCCATTGGTCTCGAAGCTGGGATGCAACGGTGGTTCACCAGCCAGATTCTCCTTCGTGCCAGATGATCCCGGGAAGCACATGATGGCCGGGGCCGGGTTCTCCGCATTGACGCCGTCGGGTATCAGCATCAAGTAAGGAACAACGCTGCCCGGTTCGGGGTAGACCTCCCACTTCTCGAGGACATAGCCGCCGCGATCCTTCGCCCAGAGCTTTTTGGGCGCAGGTTGAGGCGGCGCTTCGGGAAAACTAAGGAGTTCACGCATCTTGTCGCGCACCCGCAGTTGCCAGCGATCGAATTCCTCTTGAGTGAATTCGGGATCAAAGGCCAGCTTAGGGGCTGCATTGCGCATGAGATACTGGATGAACCCGCGCGTGTCCTCAAAGCGTCCATCGTGGCGCCCACTCTCAATGATCTTTTCTTTTTCGACATCCAGCTCTTGAGCTTCAATAGGTAACGCCAAGAGGCATGCCAAAGCGAACCCCACAAACAATTTTTCAATACACATAGCGCCCCCTTTCATGTTGATTCGTAACCAATCAAACCACTTATCTCTTGGAGCGATTCTTAGGCCCTCATCTACCAATTCGGCGGAATGCAGGATGTTTCACACCCGGCGGCCGCCAGCTACCTCTGCGTGATCCGCCAGCGCTTGTTTTAGGTCCTCGGTGAAGGCTTGGACCGTATCCGGCGTTGTGTCGCACGAACCCATTAAGCGCGCTCCGCCCGTCGCGATAAAGGTATAGAAGCGTCACCCCTTCCGCCAGAGCAGAGCAATTACGGCTTCCGGCATCTTTACACATGCCTAGCTGGCTTGGCGAGGATACAGCATCCCTAGTTAGGGCAGCTCGCGGATATTCCGTTCCAATTGCGCGGCGCAGTCGTTGGCGTGTTGGGCTAGTGTCAGCGCTGCTTCTCCGGAAACCCAAAGAGATCGAACATGGCTTCGCCTTTTGGCGACAAACCTTCCCAGTGCGGGTGGAACGAGGGTTCAAAGAGTCGCCGGTAGTCCGAGTAAAGCACCTGTGAAAGCAGCAAATCACGGTGGTCGAGATGTCCGATGATATCGGACAGGAAAACGGTCTCCAATTCGACGAACTCTTCGTAGGAAAAATCATCGGGCACGAGCACGCCTGCTTCCGTCACAAGCAGGCGCCTATCCCCGATGCGAGATTTGAGCCGGTTGATCTGGTCGAGATCCACCTGTCCGGGCATCCGGCGATATAGATGCAGCGTGGCGTGGACGTTGGCGCGGCCGACAATGGCTTCGATGACGGCGTCATTCCACGCGGCGTATAGTTCGCCTTGGCGGCCGTCCCATTCAGGCGCCAATGATGCGGCGAAAGGAAGGCCTTCCGCCGAGAAGGTCCGTGCGAATTCGGTGGCCATCTCGATGTACTTCTGCGGAGTCATGTGTTCGGTGGCCGGGGTAACCTCAAAACGGTTGTTCCGAATGTTCCGGGGATCATCGTGGGCAAGCCGGAACTTGGGCAGATAGGGCTCGTTCATGAGTTCGATGAGAGCGTATTCGGCGCCTGCCGCCTTCCAGCGCTGAAACAACGCATATTGACTCTCGGGCGTGTCGTTGAAGTTCGGTACGAATATGAACGTGCAGCCGAATTCCTCTTGAATCGCAGTCCAAGCTTCGATCTTCTCGTCGGTCCATGCGTTCGGCATGTCACGTTGCGAACGGGTCCCGCCCTGTATACGCAGTACGAGTTCGCTGACATTTTCTCGCTGGCTCAATTCCTCGCGCAGCATCGCCACCTGTTCCGCGGTATTGAGCGATCCCTTCACGTTAAACCCCAGCAGGGGCCGCCCCTCGCTGGATCCCGCCGATTCCGCGCTCGTGAAGGCAACGAGCATAACGAGCATAATGATTGTCATCAGCTTCGGCATGGACGTATTCCTTATCAAGATGTGTGCAATAGCGGCGAGAGCAAGATACCGCCTTCGGGCTATTGCCCGATTGTACTGACGGGCAGGCGCGTTCACAAACTCCGAATCCCCCAAAAAGATCAAGTGTACTTTGGTCGGCTCGCGGGAAAGGCGGCACAGCGGAATGCAAGACGTGTTACACGCCACGGACTGCCTCTGCGTGATCCGCCAGCGCTTGTTTTAGGTCCTCGGTGAAGGCTTGGACCGTATCCGGCGTTGTGTCCCACGAACACATTAGGCGCGCTCCGCCCGTCGCGATGAAGGTATAGAAGCGCCACCCCTTCCGCCAGAGTACAGCGATTACGGCTTCCGGCATCTTTACAAACACGGAGTTCGCTTGGCGGGGATACAGAATCTCCAGCTCGGGCAGCTCGCGGATATTCCGT
>PUMX01000364.1 GCA_003552485.1 Candidatus Hydrogenedentota bacterium | reverse complement strand
ACAACGAAGGAAGTTTGGTCGAGTAAGGGTAGTCCGAGCAAGGGTGGCATTTAAGTGTTCGTTTAAGAGCACGCATAAGTGTGGCGCTTCACGCCCACACACACTTAATCGCTTTCTTAACCGCCACGCTTACTCGGATACCCTTAACCGAACCGCTTAACCGCTTTTGTAAAGTGTCGTTTAACTTGCGATACCTGCGTGCTCAAAAAAGCGAGGTCTGTTCCGCCGGTCCGACCCGACGCATTCTGTTTACATTGCGTTCAGGATCAACCGGCCTGAACGGAATTGCGCAGGCATCGGACGATTCTCGCTTCCTCGTAGCCGAATCGACCGTTTCCCATTTCAACGACTGGGCCGAGCTTTTCATCCCCCAGCTTGTTCATGATACTCTCCACCTCGGACGTCACTTCGGGGGCGACGAGCTTGGACAGGTCGAAATCGCATCCCTGGTTCACGCCCTTCTCCAGGTGACTTATGATCGTCCCGGTCGCAAGCTCCCGTTTTTCCGCTATTTCCCTTGGTTCCATGCCATTGCTGAACATCTGCCAGGTCAACTGGAATGTCGCGGCGGCCAATGGCCAGCCCTCTGCGGTTGCGGTTGAGCCAGCTTGGGGCAGCGATGTCCTTGCTTCCGGGTGAGTGTCGAGCCAGGCACGGACCAGGTTGAGAAGATCCTGCCCGAACTTGGCGCATTTGTGTTCGCCCACGCCGCTGATCCGCTTCAATTCATCCTGTGTTCCCGGTTTTGTAATGGCGATATGCCGCAGCACGCGGTCGCCAAAGACCACGTATGCGGGCACATCAAGTTCGTCCGCCCGCTTTTTACGCCAGTCGCGCAACTGTTCGAAAAGTGCCGCGTCCCCGGCATTCAATACCGGCATGGTCGGCGTGGCCTGCGTGCCTCTTTTTACATCCACGTCTAAAATGCGAAATTCTTTTTCGCCTTTCATCACATCTTTGCCAAGCCGAGTGACCGACAAGGTTGGATACTGGTCATTCGTACGCCGCAGGCATTTCTGCGACTCCAGTTCGCCCACGAGCTGTTTCCAGTATTTCCGGGGCTTGTCCGCGCCCACGCCATAGGTCGGCAGTTGTTCATGCTGGTACCGGTGGATGCGCTCCGAGCGCGAGCCGGTGACAATGTCCACCAAGTGGCCTGCCCCAAACTTCTGACCTGAACGGATCGCCGCGGATAGAATTTTCTGGGCGTCCACTGATGCGTCCACGGTTTTGACGCCGCCCTGGCAGACATCGCAGGTTCCGCAGGTGTCGGCTTCGTATTCCTCTCCGAAGTAGTTCAGCAAGGTTCGACGCCGGCAGACATTGCTGCGGGCGTAGTCCATCATTGCCCGCAGCAGGGAACGCAACCGTTTCTGTTCGTTCATGTCGCTTGACTGGGAGATGAAATATTCGATCTTCGCCGCGTCGCCGGGGCTGAAGAACAATTGGCAGCGCGCCGGATCACCGTCGCGCCCGGCCCGCCCGGTCTCCTGGTAGTAGCTTTCCAAGTTCTTCGGCAGGTCTCCATGCACCACCCATCGGACGTTGGGTTTGTCGATGCCCATGCCAAAGGCGACAGTCGCCACCACCACCCGCACGTCGTCGCGCCGGAACGCCTCCTGGTTGATGGCGCGGTCGCGGTCGAGCAGCCCGGCATGGTACGGGGCGATGTTGACGTGGTTCATGCGCAGGAACTCGGTGGTTTCATCTACCGCCTTGCGGGTGGCGCGATAGATGATCCCCGACTCTTCAGGATGCTGATGGATGAACTCCAGAATCTGCGATTCCACACGCGCCTTGGGGATGACTGAATAGAATAGATTCGGACGGTCGAAGGAAGCCCGCACCTGGAACGGACGGCGCAACGCCAGGCGGGCGACGATATCCCGCTGCACCTGCGGCGTGGCGGTCGCGGTGAAAGCGGTCACGGCCACCCCGGGAAAAGTCGGGACCAATCGCGACAGCTCAGCATAGTCGGGACGGAAATCATGTCCCCACTCGGATATGCAATGGGCCTCGTCAATGGCGAAGAAGCTGACCTCGGCGGATTGCAGCGAGTTGACGAAATCGGACACGACGAACCGCTCCGGAGCGACATACAGCAAGTCCAGTTGCGAACTTCGCAATGCGCCTAGAACATCGCGTTGGACACCGACTGACATTGTGCTGTTCAGGCATGCCGCGCGCAGGCCGGTCTCGGCCGCCGCGTCAACCTGATCTTTCATCAACGAGATCAGCGGACTCACGACCACGCAGGTCCCCGGCTTCATGTGCGCAGGCAACTGGAAGCACAGCGACTTGCCGCCACCGGTGGGCATGACCACAAACCCGTCCCGCCCGTCGAGTATGTGCCCGACGATCTCCTCCTGATGCGGACGAAATTCTTCGTAGCCATAAATCCGCTTCAAGGCCGTCTTCACGCCCTGCGCACTCTCCATTGGTTTGCACTCCCTGTGTTTGTTCGTGGTTCTTGTACGACTCAGTTTTATGTCCCCGCATCCCGGCTTACGGTTTTATAGTAGCATGTATTTTACTGTAAGCAAGCCGATTCATTCAAAAAAATAATGCCTCGTTCAAATCGGACGTGTTCGATACGCCGGAGATGGCTGGCCGCCGCCCCGACCCGAAGGGCTTCAGCTTTTTTCGGCTAAGCTCTGAACTCGAACCGGCCATGGAGAAGCTCACTGAGGTGATGCAGCAGCGTATAATGGCTTCGTTCGGGCCAATCGGCGATGGCCGGTGCTTCAGCCATGCTGAACTCGCCGAGATTGAATCAGCGGCTGACGACATCGTCGCCGCGCTTAATACTTTGGCAAGGCAGTTCGAGTATGTAGAGGCAGCTGCCCGGAAACGGATTGCTGCTAACGGAACTGACGAGAATTAGCCGTTTTCCAGTCGATAAAGGGGAAGTAAACCGCTAACATCCCCCCAGATGGATATAGACAGCGCGGAGCAGGGCCGTAAAAGCCATTATCGGGGACTGTCCCCGCATGGCCCTCCCGTCGGCCGGGAATCCGTCCCGGTTTGATGTGTTTTTTTCGCGGGACGGATTTCCGCGCTACGAGGGGACCGGCATTTCGCGGCTCTGCCTTGAAGGCGGAGTTGGTACGGGGTGGCGGGAGCGGGGGAAGGTGCATTCATTGGTGCCGTTCCCGCATATTATATTGCCAATTAATAAACTGCAGAAAATTATGCGTGAACGGCACCTATGCTGATCTTTATTACTCTGGAGTATTAAGACAGTGGATTGAAACGAATGTGAGATGGTGGGCGCAACAGGACTCGAACCTGTGACCTCTACCGTGTGAAGGTAGCGTTCTAGCCGACTGAACTATGCGCCCTTGTGTGAGACTCAAGGTTTCAGGTTTCAGGTTTCAGGTTTCAGTGTTCAGGTTTCAGTGTTCAGGTTTCAGTGTTCAGGTTTCAGTGTTCAGGTTTCAGGTT
>PUMX01000311.1 GCA_003552485.1 Candidatus Hydrogenedentota bacterium | reverse complement strand
TGCCGTACGGATCGTTGCCGGGCGGCAACCCATGCGGAGGGTTAGGATAACTGGTAATCCACCGGTCTTGAAAACCGGCGCCTTCGGGCTTGTGGGTTCGAGTCCCACACCCTCCGCCAGTATACTGCTTCCCCTGTCTGCATCGAGTGTTTCCAGTTAAAGAGCAGGCGGTGAAATCCGCGGCAGTGCTCTTTGCCCGACATTGTGCTGGTTACAACTGGAGGAAGGAAGGCGTGTGTAGCGCAGTAGTGTAATCGGACGACCACATGACGTAGTCCCGTTTTCCGCCACGCCGGGCTATGAACTCGACTCTTCTGAAACCTGCCTGGTCCAGCGAGTTTGGGAAAGCCGAGACTTGACAGCTTCTAACGTTTCACACGCGGAATAATGCGTTGGGGCCGCCCGGCAAGCCCTCCCCAAAAGGCGCTTGCTTTCGTCTGGCCTTCCGTGGATAAGCGCATTCACACCTAGGTTGAAGTGCGCGTCCGCGTAATCCGGCCGTTCCGTAGCCACCTGTTCATACCTGGCCACAGCCCCCTGCCAATCCCCGAGTCGGCGCAGGAGATATGCCTGCTCCAGCAGGGCGCCTGGCGAACGATTGTCGTCCAACGCCTGAATACGCGCTTCGAGCCGCGCACGGTACGACTGAAAGCGCCAATTGACTGGTAGTTCCGCGAGCATAGCAGCTTCGCGATATCCCGCCACGCTTTCCTCGTACATTCTTGCCGACCAATCAGCTTCGGCTTGGTAAGACACGACAGCGGCGAAGTCGGGTTGATGTTTCGCAGCTTCAGTGAAGACACGGCGGGCCTGCGGGGAATCGCCCTGTGCAATCAAAACCCTCCCGAGCCCCGCCAATGCCGCAGATCTGGGATCAAGTTGCTCCCGCCCAAGATTCATGAGATCGTGGATTCGGGGATAATCAAACAGTACCGCTAACTCGGCAGCAAACGGGATGCGTCCCAATGCTAACCTGCCGAACGGCGCATCGGCTAGGGTGTGCTGCTCTTCAGAGCACATTGGATTGGCAATAGTCAGCGCTTTGCGATACCCCGCCTCAGCCTCTTCCCATTCTCCGTGCCTTTCGGCTTGGGCCGCCGCGGCCAGTACGTCCCCATACACTTCACTTCGTAGACTGCCGTACTGAAACAAAGCTGCGTTGCCTACCGCGATGGTAGTGACGATCGCGAAAGCCCACCAGGCGAGTTTTGGTGGCGCGCCAAGTCGCGCGGGAAAAGATGCGTGGGCATACGGCATTCTGCTTGGGCGTATGATCGCGACGGTTAGCCCCAGCAGAAAGGGGTACACAGGCAGCATCATGAATGGTTGAAATAGACCCATGAATACTACTGCAAAACCAGCCGACAATAGACCTGCGGCTGCTCGAGACTCTTGCGTGGCCATGTCCCGCCGACAAACGCCGAACAACCTGCTGGCGCACCTCCACAATAGCCAGACAAAACCAGCAAAGCCTAAGACGCCTGTTTCCAAAAGGAACTTGAACGGGACATTATGAATGGTTTGCCCGCCCACGTGAGGCCCGGCTCCAAGTGTTGCGATGGCGCTGTCGGAAGCGCCCAGACCGGTTCCGTGCGCCCAATACCGGGGCAAGAGCTCGAGTCCGGCTTCGAAAGCTACCAGCCGGGCCGTAACGGCGCCATCATGGCGTACAAACCATTCCCCGAATGTGTGCCATCCTAGAATGGCAATGACTACTAAGCCAGCGGTGAAGCCCCCAATAAGGCAACGCTTGGGCAGAAACCGGTTAGCCCGTATAAACAAATAGATCACACATAGTAACGCGGCAGCGATCAACGCACTGCGCGATTGGGCTAGCAAGATCGCTACAAGTAAGAGCATTTGCCCTACACGGAGGCCGACGGTGGCGTAAACTGAGCGTTTTCCGCCTTCAAAGAGGTACAAACTCAATGCAAACGCCACCAATAGATATAGGGGGCCTTGGTTGAGATCGTTACTCGCGGCGACAAAGCGCATTTCTGTTCCCTGACGAAACACTTCGATTAACCGGCCAGCCCACAGGAATAGAGTTGGGCGCCAATAGGTGGGATACAGCCACTCCGTCCAGCAGGCGAGAGTGAATGCCGCAACCCCGAAAGCGGAGAAGATGTAGACACGCGCCAACTGGTGAACGGCGTCACGATTGGCCAACTGAACGCCGACGATGAATGTTAGCGCGGCGTAACCCGCGTAGGTAAGCAAGAACTCAGAGGTGCTCGATGGATCGACAGACCAGATTAGGGATGCGCTGCATACCATAGCGAGAAAGAAAAGCGGGGCCTCTATACCGGTACGCGCTACGCGTAGATTGCGCCAATCAATCACGAACAGCACGGCGCCGGTTCCGATTAGCAATAGGCTCGTAAGGCGAACCGTAGTGAAGGGCGCAAACGGAATGCGTTGGAATAGTTCCCATGGTAACGCGGCGGCCATGCAGGCAAGGCAAAACCCTGCTATTGAGGCTGTAGCCATCGCGATGCGGAGTTCACCGCTTTTCGTCGGCGCTATCATGGCTTTCCTCGAATGCGAAAACGATCTCCGACACCTCTATCATCCCGGTATCGGGGAGATACTCTATGCGTATTCGATTCGGCTGAAGACTGCCTTGAAGGGATAGCTCACCAGCGTAGTAGTGAAGCGCTACACGCTCACCAGTGCTTTCACTGGTCCATTCGTCCGAATATGCAATCGGGGGACGTTCCATGCGTATTGCCTCAGGATTCATTCTGTCATGGCGGTAAAGACCAGTGTGCACGCCGGCCAACAGGTAACCGGTTTCACGTAATCCGCGCTCGTCGTCGTAGAGTTCCACACGGCATATCGGCTCACCTTGTTCCATCGTATCATCCCACAGTAGCGTGCTTATCACGCCCAAGGCCTTGGGGGCGCGCGAGGGGCGCACAAGCGCCGGTACTTCTATATCCGTGTTGGGAGCAAGACGAAAGGATGTAGATTGCCGATGCGCTGCAGGGCCAAAATGCTCGTGAACGACGCCTGTAGGGATGCTGCGAGGCCAGTACACCGGTTCTACATAAACGGGTATCATGGCTTGTACACTTCTGTCCTTCCACAACATACCCGGAGGGCGTTCCGAAAGGGAAAGGTACCCGTAGCCGACAAACTCGTTTTTCGGAACCCAGTGAGTGATCTCTTCTGTAACCAACTCCCCGGGCCGCCATCTGGATGTATCAAAGGAATAACTGTCATGGCTTCCAGGAGCCGGTCCGTGCCCGGGACCTCGCAGACTCAATCGCAATCGCTGCTGGTCTGGAGGAGCTCCCCGGGGAAGCAGGGTTAATTCCATTTGCAGCGGATTGCCCGGTCTAATGATCGGCGGGTTGTGCGCGACTGGACTATTCCCCTGACTAATCCGTAAGCCTACTAGGTCATAAGGGGCTATGTGACCCTCAAAATCGTAGATATGTGG